>CAZLRL010000422.1:0-2943 GCA_964561645.1 uncultured Desulfobacterales bacterium | reverse complement strand
GTTTTCCTCAAGGCGGCCGCCCAGCCTTCTTTTTACCTGGGCCTCTATACGGCCCCGACTTCGGAGCCCGCCGAAGACATCGCCCTCTCAGGCCTGACCGAGCCCTCCGGGTATAATTATGCCCGCATCCAATTGCAGAACGCCGATTGGACTGTAGTGGCTGACTTGGCCACCCACGTCCAGAAGACCTTCTCCTGTTCCGGGGGGGCCTGGGGCAACGTCTATGGCTGGTTTATCTGCGACGTGGCCTCGGGCACGAGCGGCAAGGTCTTTGCGGTGGGGCAGTTCGCGGACGGTCCCTACAACGTGCCGGACGGCGGGGCGGTGAAGGTGACGGCCAAAATTACCGCCGCTTAAGGAGGGGGCCATGGCCCGCATCTTTATTGACGGTTTTGAGCATGGTCAGAATGACTTGTGGGACAATAATACCTCTCCTGCTGGCATCTCGGTGGTTTCTGCTGTGGAGGGCATGACGGGCAACTACTGCCTGTTCCACAATACCAATGACCAGTATATCGAGAAGTTCGTCTCCGCCAAAGACGAATACTATGTGGCCTTCAAATACAAGCCCAACACCAACCAGGCCCGGCTCCTGTTCCAGTTCTTCAACGGTACTAACGGGCTGGGCGGCTTGCGGCGTCGAAAAAATGACGACGGCGACCCTCTTTATGTGTTGGAGGCCTACAAAGGTAAACACGCCAGCGGTTCCGTGATTTTGGCGCAAGGCTCTACCCAGCTTGTTACCGGGACAGCCTACCTTATCGAGATTCGCTATAAGCCCCATGATTCCACCGGTGTTTTTCAGGTGAAGCTCAATGGTGTGCTGGAAATTGATTTTTCCGGGGACACCACCAACTACGCCGGGCAAATTGACCGAATCAGAATCGGGGACACGAGTAATTGGTCTTATGGTTATGGCTACTACGATGACTTGGTGCTCGACGATGCAGGCTGGATAGGCAACACCAAAATCCAGGCTATCGGGCCATCTGCGGCTGGCAACTCAGCGCAATTTGACCCATCGGCGGGGAGCAATTGGGAGTGCGTGGACGAGGTTCCTCCCTCCGATGACGACTTTAACTCCACCAATGTCAATGATGAGGTTGACCTGTTTACCTTTGGCGACTTGGCGGGGAGCATCGAGGAAGTGAAGTGCGTCCAGGTGCAGGCCCGGGCCGCCTACGAGGGGTCTCCCACGCCTACCAAGCTTCAGCTTGGAGTGCGCCGAAGCTCCACCAATTACTTCAGCGCCAGCAAAGACCTCACAACCTCCTTGAAACAGCATTGTCATATTTGGGAACAGGACCCCTCGACCTCCAGCGCCTGGGCTAAAAGCGGCGTTGACGCCGCTGAGTTCGGGTATAAGGCGGTATCTGCTTAATGGCTACCCGCTTTTACTTCTCCGTCACTTCGGCCCCGGCCATTACGCCCGCCTATGACGGGGGGTGGGAGAAAACCGCCAATGCGGTGCGGCGGCTCCTGACCAGGGGCAAGGCCAATACAATCCAAGCCTACAGTAGCGACAACGAAGTCTCCGCTTCGGCTCCCTATGATATTCTCAATCGCCAGCTAATTTCTAAGCCCCTCAAGGCCCAGACCATCACCGGCACGGTCAAGGGGCAGGCACGGTTTTCTCAGGGCGATGTTGATGCCGACTATTGTGGTGCCCTGGTTATCAAGGTGGTGTCCGGTGACGGGAACACGGTGCGGGGCACCCTGCTGTCCCACTTCCCGGCCAGCCTGACCAGCGAGTTTGCCACTTCCCTGACCAACCGCTATTTCCCGCCGTCCACGTCGGTCAATTCGGTGGAGGCCCAGGACGGCGATTATCTGGTGGTGGAAATCGGGGCCCGGGCCTTCAACACCGTTGCCGACACGAAGACCTATACCCTGCGCCTTCAAGACAATGCGGCTCTGGCCGACTTGCCGGAAGACGAAACCACCACGGATGATCTTTGTCCCTGGATTGAGTTTTCCCACAACATCCAGTTTGAAGACAACGTAATAGTTTCTCAAAATACCGCCCAGGTTGAGTATATTGACCAATCCCGGCAGTTGGTTTCCCAACTTTTGGCCCAGGTCGAATATGTTCTGACCCCGGAAGGGCAATTCACTACTGATGCTGAGACTTCGGTTACTCTCGACCCGTCCGGCACTTTAGTCAATCCGGAATACACCAAGGACGCTGAGGTTTCGGTTGCGCTCGACCCGTCCCAGACCGCTACGCTTTTTCAGGATGTGAATGAGTTTGTGGCCGATGCTGAGGTCACGGTAAGCCTCACGCCCGAGCCCACCACCATTCAGGTCCATGCAGCCAATGCGGAAGTGACGGTGACGCTTGATCTGTCCCAAACCCTTACGTCCTGCACGGTTTTTCGGGCTGATGCCGCCGTGGAGATTTTGCTTCTGCCCGAAGCCGCCAGCCGGATGCCCGTAGTTGGCTGGGACAAGGCTTCCGGCTATGGCATGGTGGATATTTCCGATCTGTCTGCAACCCCGCCGTATTGGGTTCCTTTTACTGACGGTTTTGAGATCACCTTCGACCCTGCGGCTGACAGTTACTCTCTGTATGCCGAGTTTAATCTCGTTACTGAGGGCGGCGTGGCGGTCGTCGGGGAGTTGCAGTTTGAGATTCCGTCTTTCGAGGTTTATGCGATAGAGCTTGAGGGCGGCGTCGTCCTGGGCGACAGCCTGGAATATGAATTTGAAGTTGCCACGACCTATGAGCATGTGCTGAAAGGCGGGGTGGCCATCGGCGGGGAGCCGGCTTACTCCACCTTTGACCCCTCCACCCTGACCCCGGTTGAGCATACCCTAAGCGGCGGCGTGGCCCTTGGCGGGGCCTTCACCTATGAGCACGTCGGCCCGGATGCCATCACCACCTCCCTCATCCTGACCGGCGGGGTGGCGGTGGGGGAAATCCGCCTGGCGCCCGTCGAAACC
>CAZLRL010000421.1:0-2943 GCA_964561645.1 uncultured Desulfobacterales bacterium | reverse complement strand
TGCGGGCATGCTGGCCTTCGGCGCCGGGGGCTTGGATGTGGCCCTGGCCTTGGCCGGCCAGCCCTTTTACCTGGTCATGCCCGAAGTCGTGGGCATCAATTTGACCGGACGCTTTTCTCCCTGGGTCTCCGCCAAAGACGTCATTTTGGAACTCCTGCGGCGCCTGACCGTCAAAGGGGGTTTCGGCAAAATTCTCGAATACTTCGGCCCCGCCCTGCGTCACCTGAGCGTGCCCGAGCGGGCCACCATTGCCAACATGGGGGCCGAACTGGGGGCCACCACCTCCATCTTTCCTTCCGATGCCCAGACCAAAAAATTTATGTCCCTGCAAGGGCGGGTTGATGACTGGCGGCCCTTGAAAGTCCGGGGCCAAGCCGATTATGTCGAGATTCACCAGCTGGACCTCTCCCAACTTGACCCCCTGATCGCCTGCCCCGGTTCTCCGGACAAGGTGGTGCCGGTGCGCCAGATTGAGGGCCTGCCGGTGGAGCAGGTGCTCATCGGCTCCTGCGCCAACTCCTCCTGGCGGGATCTCATGGTGGTGTCCCGGGCCCTCAAAGGCCGGCAGGTCCATCCCCGGGTGAGCCTGGAGATCAACCCCGGTTCCCGTCAGGTGCTGGAAAACCTGGCTCTGGCCGGCGGCCTGCTGCCGCTTCTGGAAGCCGGGGCCCGGATCATGCCGCCGGGGTGTTGGGGCTGCATCGGCATGGGCCAAGCCCCGCCCACCAATGCGGTGAGCGTGCGCACCTTTACCCGGAACTTCCCGGGCCGCAGCGGCACCAGGGACGATAAGGTTTATCTGGCCACCCCGGAAACCGCGGTCGCGGCGGCCATTTTCGGAGAAATCGCCGACCCCCGGCGGTTGGGGCCCTATCCTCGCATCACCCAGCCCCGATATTTTCTGGTGGACGGCCGCCACCTGATTCCCCCGCCGGAGTCCGGAGAAGAGGAGGAGGTCATCCGGGGTCCCAACATCGTGCCCTTTCCCAGTCTCTCGCCGCTGCCCGATACCTGGCAGGGGAAAATCTGGCTCAAAGCCGGGGACAATGTCACCACCGACGACATTCTCCCTGCGGGCAGCCACATCCTGCCCTTGAGGAGCAACCTGCCGGCCATCAGTCAGCACGCCTTTTCCCGCCTCGACTCGAATTTTATCAAGCGGGTCCAGGATCAAACCGCGCTGGTGGAAGATGATAAGATTCTCAAGGAAGGGGCCGTGGTGGGCGGTGAAAACTACGGCCAGGGCTCCTCCCGGGAGCACGCCGCGCTGGCGCCCCGCTTTCTGGGCGTCCGGGTCAAGCTGGTGCAAAGTTTCGCCCGCATCCACCTGGCCAACCTGATTAATTTCGGCATCCTGCCCCTCACCTTCGAAAATCCCGAGGATTACCACAACTTGCAAGAGGACCAGGTGCTGGAGCTGCCCGAAGTGCGGGAGCGCCTCCTTCAGGGCGATAAGCGCCTGCCCCTGTATGTCCTGGGTCCGGACGAGGAGCGGGAGAAAGAAATCTGGGTCAAGGTGGATTATCTCTCCGAACGCCAGCGGCGCATGCTGGCCTTGGGCGGCGCCTTGAACCTGGCGAGAGGGGAGTAAGGTTATTTTAAGGGGAGGGCCGGGGGACCGGTGGGAGAAATGAGGGTGGGGGAGGGGCCAGAGAGCAAAGGAGCAAAAGCCCCCTGCCCCTCCCGCATACCCCCTCCCCAACCCCATAAGCGGGAGCACAGGCATCCGCCTGTGTTTGAATCTGGGAATATGGGGGATGTAAGGGGCACCGCCAACCATCAATTTAAACATATTAAAACATAGCACGGTAGCACGGGCATCCTGCCCGTGCCTGACCGGGCTGGAAGCCCGGTCTACCGGAAAGGGGTTCGGAGAGGAATTCTATTAAGATGAGGGCAATATTCCCCTCCTATCTGCTGGTCCTCTGTATCCCGTGCTCTCCAGCTTGGGAACAAGTTAAAATGCCTCCCTCCTTGCCCCCAACCCCATAAACCGGGAGCATAGGCGTTCCGCCTGTGTTTAAACCGTAATTCGGAAAAATATATCAGGGTGGCAACGCCCACCAATCCTGGTTCCCTAGCAGAACTTGGGCTCAAAATTTCGTTCCCCAGCGGGAGCTTGGGAACGAGGAGACATGCGGTAAGCCTGTGGAAAAAAAGGGTTGTTTTATAAATGGCAAATGGCTGACGACCGAGCAAAACTTCCCCATCCACTCCCCCTGGTCCGGGGAGGTGGTGGGCGAGGTCTCACTGGCCGGGCCGCAGGAGTGGGAAGCCGCCATCGTCGCGGCCCAAAAGGCCGCCGGGGTCCTGAAAAGGTGGTCCAGCCAACAGCGGCGCCAGCTCCTGGAGGCCCTGGCCGCGGGGGTCAAGGCGCGGCGGGACGAGTTCGTCCACACCATCGTGGCCGAAGGCGGCAAGCCCGTAACCTATGCCCGGGGGGAAATGGCCCGGGGGATTACCACCCTCACCCTGGCCGCGGAGGAGGCCGACCGCATCGGCGGGGAAGTCCTGCCCCTGGACCTCATCCAGGCCGCGGCCGGGCGCTGGGGCATCACCCGGCGCTTCCCGGTGGGGCCGGTCCTGGGCATCGCGCCCTTCAATTTTCCCTTTAATCTGGTGGCCCACAAGGTGGGCCCGGCCTTGGCCGCGGGCAATCCCATTCTTATCAAACCGGCCTCGGCCACGCCCTTGACGGCCCTGAAGCTGGCCGAGGTCTTCGAGCAGGCCGGCGGACCGCCGGGCGGCCTGCAGGTGCTCCCCAGCCGCACGGAACTGGCCGAGCGGGCCGTCGGCGACGACCGCCTCAAGGTGTTGTCTTTCACCGGCAGCGCCGCGGTGGGCTGGCATCTCAAAGCCCGGGCCGGGCGCAAAAAAGTGATCCTCGAGTTGGGCGGCAACGCCGCCACCATCATCGACGCCGACGCCGACCTGCAGCAGGCC
>CAZLRL010000420.1:0-2946 GCA_964561645.1 uncultured Desulfobacterales bacterium | reverse complement strand
GCCCGGGTGGAGCAGGAACTGGGGCTGACCTGACCCGTTACCCCGGCTGCGCCAGCCTAAATCGGGACCACAGGCTTCCAGCCTGTGGACACAGGCAAGATGCCGGCAAAATGCCTGTGCTCCCGGTAGAGGGCATAAATGAGGAGTTCGGGGGAGACGGGAATATACGATTTCTGGCCCCTGCCCACATTTAATTCCAATAAATGCCTTGAAGGATAACTAAAAATCCCTCATATTGTAGGGCGCGTCTTACGCGCCCATCTGGACTTGAAAATTAGGCAGTGAATTGTACCAAGAGACCTCTGCGAAAATCATGTAGAACAGCCGCCCTCGGCTGTATTTTGCCGGCGAGGGCGCCTGCTCTACAATATATTTGGGTTATTAGGATATTTTTTGGTTTGGCAAGCGATAATGTAGGGCGGGAAAGCGAAGCGCATCCCGCCTTTCGCCTCCGAATCTCGAACTTTTCCAAGCAGTCGCTCATGAGCCCTTGGCTCTCTCAAAAACTGGAAAATTCAGGTGGGGCGGGCCTCTGTGCCCGCCGGGACACTGGGCCGCCAGGGACGGTGGCACCACCAGGATGTAGCCACTAAAGAAACTTTTCTTAAAACAGAGAAAAATTCTTGCCCTTTTTGAGAAATATTTATGAACTTGCGGCCATTTGAAATGCCAGAGCAATCCCCGAGGGGCTTGCGGCTGTGGAGTCTCCTCCTGGTCCTTCTGGCCCTGGGGCTGGCGGCCGCGTGCGGCAAAAAAGAAGCCCCCATATCCCCGGACCTGGTGCTGCCCGCTCCGGTGAGAGATTTTGGCCTCTCCCAGGACGGTGAGAGTCTGCTGCTGCGCTGGGGTTTTCCCCGGGTGAATCAGTTGGGCCAGCCCCTTACCCAACTTGCGGGTTTTCGCCTTTACCGCTGCGCCACTCCCGGAACCTCTCCCGCCGCGGGCTGCGTCCCGGAGTTTACTCTTCTGGCGGAGATTGACCTGTCCTATCCCCAAGTCGGCCGGGTGCAAGGGGACAGTGTAGCCTACCGGGACACCAACCTGACGCCGGGAAAATGCTACAGCTATCGGGTGGCGGCTTACGGCCCCGGAGATGACCCGGGGGCCTGGTCGCCCGTGCTGAGCCATGCCTGGGGGGTCCTGCCCCGGGCCCCGGGCGCCCCCACCGTCAAGCCCGGCGACCGGGAAGTCCAGCTGGCCTGGCCCGAGGTGACCACCCTGCAAAACGGCGCTCCCCTCCGGGACCTGGCGGGATATACGGTTTACCGCCGCACCGACCAACAAGGCTGGCAGCGCCTCAACCCCACCCCGCTGGTTACGACAAAGTATCAAGATGTGGCGGTTAAGAACGATGTGGAATATACTTATACGATTCGGTCGCGGCGCCGCCTGGGGGACTATACCCTGGAAAGCCTGGACTCCCCCAGCCGCACGGTGACGGCCCGGGATCTGACCCCGCCGGCGCCCCCGCTGAACCTGGTGGCGGTGCGTACCGACCGGGGGGTGGACCTGCGCTGGGAGCCCAGCCCGGCCCCGGACCTGGCGGGCTACCGGGTCTACCGCATCCGGGCCGGGGAAGCGAGCCCGGCGCTTCTGACCCCGCAACTAGTGCCGCAGCCCTATTTTGTGGACACCCAGGCGGTGCCTGGCCAGACCTATTATTATGCGGTGACCGCGGTGGACAATGCCCGGCCAGGCAACGAAAGCCAGCCCTCGGAGGAGGCCGCGGTGGGGTATTAGCTGGGAGCTTTGGGCTGTGAGCTATTATCTGCTCGTTCCCAAGCTCCCGCTTGGGAACGCAATTGAACCCCAAGCTCTGCTTGGGAAAATCTTGGTATTATCCATGGTACTGAAAATCTTGAACTTTATCGTCAAGCAGGAGCTTGGCGGGCAAGGTGGTTCCCAAGCAGGAGCTTGGGAACCAGGATTAACGAGTAGCTGTAGTCTTTAATTGATACGTAAAACGCACCCTATGCAAGAATCAAGAATCAGAATTTAAACTCAACGCTCAGAGCCCAAAGCTCAACGCTCTAAGGCCCGATCATGCATCACTTTCACTACCAGGACGGGGAACTTTATTGTGAGAATGTCCCCATAAACACCATTGCCGACGCGGTGGGCACGCCGTTATATCTGTACAGTCATGCCACCCTGTCCCATCATTTTCGCACCTTTGACGCCGCGTTCGCCGGTTACCCGCATCTCATCTGTTTTGCAGTCAAGGCCAACGCCAACCTGGCCATTCTGCGGCTGTTCGCCCACCTGGGGGCCGGCGCCGACATCGTCAGCGGCGGTGAGCTTTTCCGAGCCCTGAAGGCCGGGGTGGACCCGAAAAAAATCGTCTATTCCGGGGTGGGCAAAAGCTTCAAGGAAATTCGCCAGGCCCTGCAAGCCGGCATTCTCATGTTCAACATCGAGTCCTCCCAGGAGCTGGGGGAAATCTCCCGCCTGGCCCAGCGTCTCAAGAAAAAGGCGCCCGTGGCCCTGCGCATCAACCCGGACATCGACCCCCAGACCCATCCCTACATCTCCACCGGCCTCAAAAAGAACAAGTTCGGCATCAACCTGGACCAGGCCCTGCTGGATTATGAACGGGCTCAGAACCTGCCCCAGGTGGAGGCCGTGGGCGTGGCCTGCCATATCGGCTCCCAGATCACCGAGCTCTCTCCTTTCCTGGAGGCCGTGCAGCGCCTGCGGGAACTGGTGGAAGAGTTGGCCCGGCGGGGTATGCGCATCCGTTACCTGGATCTGGGCGGCGGCCTGGGCATAACCTATGACCGGGAAACCCCGCCCCATCCCCGGGAATACGGCCAGGCCCTGATCAAGGAGCTGGAGGGCCTGGACGTCACCCTGATCCTGGAGCCGGGCCGGGTGATAGTGGGGAACGCCGGCATCCTGGTGACCCGGGTGTATTACACCAAGGACACCGAAGCCAAGCATTTCATT
>CAZLRL010000419.1:0-2955 GCA_964561645.1 uncultured Desulfobacterales bacterium | reverse complement strand
GGAATTAAAGAGCACTTCCTGGATGACTGTGTCCCTAATCGAACCTTGAACATTGAATTTTAACATTTAACTCCTAAGGAAAGTCTCACTTCCGGATACGAGGAGTCAGGCGGCATGAAACTGAGCATTGTGGTCCCCGTTTATAATGAAAAGGGCACTCTGGAGGAGATCATCCGCCGGATTCAGGCCACCCTTTACGACAAAGAAATCATTGCCGTAGACGACGCGTCCGAGGACGGCTCCCGGGACATCCTGGACCGCCTGACCCAGCAGCACGACAACCTCAAGGTATACTATCACGACAAAAACCAGGGCAAAGGCGCGGCCCTGCGCACCGGCTTCGCCCAGGTCACCGGCGATGTGGTCATCATCCAGGACGCGGACCTGGAGTACGACCCCGTGGATTATCCGGCCCTCCTGGACCCCATTGAAAAAGGCTTGGCCGACGTGGTATACGGCAGCCGCCTCATCGGGGCCCAGCCCCACCGGGTGTTATATTTCTGGCATTATATGGGCAACCGCTGCGTGACCTTTTTGTCCAATATGTTCACCAACCTGAATCTTACGGATATGGAGGTGGGCTTCAAAGTCTTCAAGGCCGAGGTGCTCCGGGATATCAGGATAAAATGCAACCGCTTCGGGGTGGAGCCGGAGCTCACCGCCAAGGTGGCCAAGCAAAAATGCGTCGTCTACGAGGTGCCCATCAGCTACCACGGCCGGGACTACGCGCACGGGAAAAAAATCACCTGGCGGGACGGCCTGGCCGCCATCTTCCACATCCTGCGTTTTCGGTTCTTTGATTGAGCTCTTCCAGATCAAGGGAGGGAAAGGCGCGTCATTCTGCCCGGTAAGACTTCAGCAAACCAATGCGGCGGCTGGCGAAACTGGCTGTTCCGCCTGATCCTTGTTCTGTGGGTCCTCCAGCTCGCCTGGCTGGCCTGGCTGCTCAGGGCAGAAATCGGGGATATACCCCGGCGGCTGGGGTCCCAGTCCTGGGGACAAGCCGTTCGCCAGGAAGCCCCCTTCTACCGCTGGTTGGTTCAAGTGGACCAGGTGCTGCCGCCTGATGTCACCTATCTTTTTGTGGACCATTATGAAGCGGGCAAGGAAATCGAGGCCCGCTATCATCTCTTTCCCCGGCGCCATCTCCTCATCCGGCCCCAGGTCCCGCCGAACCTGCTTTTCTACCTCCTCCGGCAGGAGCAGGTTTCGTATCTGTTGATCCGCGACCCCGAACCGCACCTGGGCCCCGGATTGAAAGCCGCCTTGGCCATCGACGCGGCGGAACCCCTGTTCTTACCCGGTCCCGGCCTGGTTTTTCGGGTGCACCCCGACCGGATCGCCGGAGGCTTCTATGATTGAGGGGGCCCTGCTGCTGGTGCGCCTGGTCCTGGGAGTGGCCGCGCTGACCCTGGTGGGCGGGCTCCTGGTCCGCTGGCTGGCTCCGGGGTTCACCCTCCTGGGGCAGGCCGCGGCCGGTTTCGGGCTGGGGGCCCTGATCATCACCTTGTGGATGCTGGCCCTGAGCAGCCTGGGGATTCCTTTTGATCTGCCCCTGGTGCTGGCGCTGCCCCTGTCCCTGGTGGGAGGGTTGTGGTGGGGCCGGCTAGTATCAAAGCGGGTGAGACCGAAGGCTCCATCCCCTTCCCCTACTCCCCCGCCGCCGCCAGACCCTTACGGTTACGCGGCTTGGCTTTTCCTGGGTTTGCTGGCCGTCCTGTTTCTTTTTGCCTTTCTGCGGGCCGGGCTCTACCCCATGTGGGCCTGGGACGCCTTTGCCACCTGGGGCTTCAAGGCCCAGATCTTTTATGAGCGGCAAGCCGTGGACCTGGGTGGCTTCGAAGCCCACAACTATTACCCCAACCTGGTGCCCCTGCTCCTCACCTATCTGTATCTCTGGCTGGGCCAGGTGAACGACCACCTGGTCAAGCTGGTCTTTCCCCTGTGGGGGGCCGCACTTCTGAGCCTGCTTTTTGTGATGCTGCGCCGCGTCGGGCTCAACCGCACCCAGTCTCTGGGCCTCACCGCGTTTTTGGCCTTGAACGGCCTGACTTTTGTGACCCATCTGCACATCGCTTACGCCGATATGGCCCTGACCTATTTTACTCTGGGGGCCGCGGGTCTCACCTATCTTTGGCTCAGGGACGCCGCGCCTCGGGGGACCATGCCTTTGGCCGCCTTGTTTTTCGCCGGCCTCCCCTGGTGCAAGTTCGAAGGCCCGCCCCTGGCCGCGTCCATCCTGTTGGCCGCGGGCCTCACCCTTCTGTGGCTGCGGCCGCCCCGCCTGGCCCGCCGCCTCGCTTCCCTTACCTGGCCGGTGGCAGGCCTGCTCCTGGGCTACCTGCCCTGGCGTCTGTTCATGGCCTCCCGGGGCCTTGAAACCGGCGCCGATCATATACTGGGCTTTTACCCCCAGCAATTGTTGCAGGCCCTCCCTACGTTTTTCTGGGCCCTGATCAACCCCACCCTCTTCGGCGTCCTGTGGCCGGCCACCCTCGTGGCTCTGGTCCTGTTGGGGAAAAAACTTGTCACCACCCCTCGCCTGTTCCTGGCCCTCTTTTTGGGGGGCAATTTTGCCGCCATTTTGCTGGCCTACGCGGTGGCCCCCACCTCCCCCACTGAATTCCATATGTATGTCCTGGCTACCCTGGACCGGCTGCTGCTGCACTTAACCCCGGTGGCGGCTCTGGCGCTCGGCGAGGGCTTGAAAGAGGTGGGAGCAGGCCAGGGATCTGAGGCTGCTGCCCTATAAGTTCAATACAATTCACCTAAGTGCTTAAGAATTGGTGGGCGGAGCCCACCCCTACATATTCTATATTTTCTTTGTCGGTAGCACGGGCATCGTGCCCGGGCGGCACGGGCTGGAAGCCCGTGCTACCGGTTCTTTGCAAAAAGGGGCAGACGGAGCTTCAGCTCTGTCTGCCCCTAAACTTACGGGATTGGGGGTGGGGGTTT
>CAZLRL010000418.1:0-2960 GCA_964561645.1 uncultured Desulfobacterales bacterium | reverse complement strand
GGGGCGGCGGACCGGGAGGCAGCCGCGGAAGTGGAGTATTGCGGCCAGGGGAACTACGTCAATCTGGCGGGCAAAACCACCCTGCGCCAGGCCCTCCTGGTGCTGAGCCAACTGCAGGTGCTCATCACCAACGACTCCGGCCTGATGCACGCCGCGGCCGCTCTGGGGGTGCCGGTGGTGGCCCTGTTCGGTTCCACCGACCCCGCGGCCACCGGCCCTTTTGCCGCCCGGGCCACGGTCATCCACCATCCCCTACCCTGCGCTCCCTGCCTGGAGCGCACCTGCTCCCGGGATTATGCCTGCCTGACCGACATCACCGTGGCCGAAGTGGCCGGGGCAGCCCGGGACTGGATAAAACAACCATGATGAGGTCGATGGAAAAAAGCCTTGAAGGACTAATCGGGAACCGTGGGGGCGGGTTTCAAACCCGCGCCTACCCTGGTTTTCTCGTGCCCCTCCCCTTCCCCTGCCCTTTCCCCGGGAGCACAGGCATCTTGCCTGTGATGCACAGGCTGGAAGGCTGTGCTCCCGAATTACGGCGTTGGGCAAGTGGTTTTGTGGGCAAGGGCAGGGGTCCGCGACCCCCGGTAGCACGGACTTCCAGTTCGTGGGAACACCCCTCCCCCAACAACACTCGCTCCGCTGCCGTCAACAAGCGGCCCGCGGTGTTCCTGGACCGGGACGGCACTATCAACGAGGAGATGGGGTATATCAACCATGTGAGCCGGTTGCGGCTGCTCCCGGAGGCCGCGCCCGCCATCCGCCGCATAAACGGAGCGGGCTTCAAGGTGGTGGTGATCACCAACCAATCCGGCTCGGCCCGGGGTTATTTTCCTGCTTCCCTGGTCGAAGAGGTGCATCATCACCTGCAAGACCTCCTGGCCGCGCAGGGGGCCCGGGTGGACGCCATCTACACCTGCCTGCACGGTCCGGACGAGGGCTGCTCCTGCCGAAAGCCGCAGCCGGGTTTGCTTCTCCGGGCCGCCGAGGAGCTGGGCCTGGATCTGAGCCGCTCCTATCTGGTGGGAGACCGCTACAAGGATATGGAGACCGCGGCCCGGGCCGGGGTCCGGGGGATTCTGGTCCTCACCGGTTACGGCCTGGGGGAGTATGAGCATTTTCATGACGCCCGTCCCGGGAAACCCGTCTACGTGGCCCAAGACCTCCTGGACGCGGCGGAATTTATTATTCAAAAAGAACAAGAATCAGATGGTTCACAGCGATAGGGCGTGCCAGGCACGCCGGTGGCGGCCACGGGCCGCCCTATAAACCTGAGGTTTTTGGTGAACCGCGTGGCCAACTTGGAACAAGATGGTTCAATGAAGCGCTGAAGAATCGGCGGGCAGAGCCCGCCCTACATTATTTGGAAAATTTCGGTGGGGGGCCTCCGTTGCTCGCCGGAACCATGGCGGCCAGAGACGGCCGCCCCACCAAAAAACGGTAGGAGCCAAGGTCGATAGCGCAGGCTGCCAGCCCCTGGATCACTTTGAGCGTATTTCATACTGGTTCCCAAGCTCCTGCTTGGGAATTCATTTTCCGCCAAGCTCCTGCTTGGCGAAGGTATGCCGTCATTTTTATATTTTCCGAGTTGAATTAAAAAACGGTAGCCAAGCGGAGCTTAGATTAAAATTTGCGTTCCCAAGCGGGAGCTGGGGAACGAGAATTTGAGTGGTCTCCCTTTAATGCAACCCCGCCTTCTCATCGTCAAACTGAGCTCCCTGGGGGACGTAATCCACGCCCTCCCCACCCTGGAGGCCTTGCGGTCCCTGTATCCCCAGGGGCACATCACCTGGCTGGTGGAGGAGCCTCACGCCCCGGTGCTGGCCGGACACCCGGCCCTGGACGAGGTCTGGCCGGTGCCCCGGCTGCGCCCGGGAAACGGTCGGTTCCTGCCGGACTTGCGGGACAGCTTCAAGCTGGCGCGGCGCCTCCGGGAACAGCCTTTCGACCTGGTCATTGACCTGCAGGGGCTCTTCAAAAGCGCGGTGTGGGTGGTTTTGAGCCGCAGTCCCGGAAAATTGGGTTATGACCGCACCCGGGAACTGAGCTACCTGGCCCTGACCGAGCGCCTGGCGCCTTACAACCCTGAGGCCCACGCGGTCCGGCGCTATCTCAACCTGGCCCGACACCTGGGCGCGCCGGCGGAGCCGCCCCGGTTCCGTCTGGGACTGCCGCTGCCAGAGGATTTGAGCCACCTGCTCTCCATGGAACCCGGCCGGTCCCTGGCAATAATGCATCCCGGGGCCCGCTGGCCCACCAAGCTGTGGCCCGCGGCCCGCTGGGCCCGCCTGGCCGATTGGCTGGCCCGGGACAAAAATTTCCGGGTGGTCATCACCGGAAGTTCGGGAGATTGCGGATTAGCCGAAGAAATTGTCGCTCTTACCGAAACGCGACCCCTCAACCTGGCCGGCCGTACAACTCTGCCGGAATTGGCGGCATTGCTCAAGAAAGCCGAAGTCGCGGTGACCACCGACACGGGACCCATGCACCTGGCCGCGGCCCTGGGGACACCGGTGGCGGCGCTGTTCGGCCCCACCGCGCCCTGGCGCACCGGCCCCTTCGGAGAAGGGCATGAAGTGGTGCGCTTGGAGTTGAATTGCAGCCCCTGTTTTCAGCGCCGATGCCCGGAACCCCGCTGTCTTCTGGAGTTGCCGGTTTCCCGGGCCCGGGCGGCGGTGGAGAAAATCTTGGTACGCCGCCAAAATCCTTGATAGGATAACTTAAATTAAACGGAAATCGGAGGCGCCATGGCCATCAGCAAAGAGTTACTGGACATCCTGGCCTGCCCCAAGTGCAAGGGGGATATTCATCTGAACGAGGCGGGCGACGGTCTTATCTGTGACAAGTGCCGCCTGCTGTACGAAATCAAGGACGACATCCCCATCATGCTCATCGACGAGGCCAAGCCGCTGCCTTGAGAGGCGGTTTTCAGTTTTCGGTTTTCATAAAAAGTCCCCCAT
>CAZLRL010000417.1:0-2964 GCA_964561645.1 uncultured Desulfobacterales bacterium | reverse complement strand
CACATCCAGCCACCAGGGATTGTCGTGGCTCATGGCCATGTGGTTGGGGACAATGTCCAGCAGCAGGCCCATGTTCCGGGACTTCAGGTTCCGGGCCAGGGCGTTGAACGACACCTTGGACCCCAGCTCCGGGTTGATGATCAGGGGATTGGTTACTGAATAGCCGTGGAGGCTGCGGCGGCGGGCTCGAAACAAAGGAGAGGCGTACAGGTCAGTGATGCCCAGCGCGGCCAGATAGGGCACCAGCGCCTGGGCGGTGATGAACCGGAACTCATGGTGGAACTGGAGACGGTAGGTCGCGGCTGGAACCCGGCTGGCCATAGTGTCCTCGGTTGGTTGGCGGTGAGGCTGGGGTGTGTCTGTGCAACAAGATAATAATCAATCTTCTTTTTTTCCAGGCCCCTGGCTTAGGCGGGGCTCATTTTGGGTAATTATTTTTCGCCGGGTAAAGCTTGGGGCTGGATTTTAAAATATTTCCTGGCGGGAAAATTTTTTAACCAATCCTGCCCTACGCCCCTAAGGCACCCGCACCGCGAGTTTTTCGCCCAGGTCCTTGAAATGTTTTATGCAGAGCTTGCCCTGGCGCCGGTCGGTTTTCGATCCCCGGTGCCATTGCTGGTACACGGTCTGGAGCATCTCATAGTAGATGTTTTGCACTTTCCACAGGTTGACTTCAAAGGGCAATTCGTCAATCAGACCCACCGCGGCATCCAGTTGCGCCAAAGCCTCGGCGTTCCGGGGCTCTTGCTGGCACCTGGCGGCCAGGTTTTCCAGCCCCTGGCGCAGGGCATACTCCAAACCGGCGCTGTCCAGGGGGACTTTCAGCACCTTGCCTTCCGCAATAAGATGGCGGATGGTGTCGAGGTCCAGTTCCGGGGCCAAAAAGGCCTGGCGCAGGTTCCAGTTGATAACCGTCTCCGCGGTGCTGTAAAAAGGTTGGGCCAACGGAATATTCAAGTCTTTCAGGAAGCGCATGAGAGGCACATAGTTACTGTAAATGCGCCCGAAGGACGACATGATCTCTTCCAGGGTCACCTCCAGGATCTGATCCAAAACCTTGCGCTGCTCATCCCGGAACAGGGACCTTAAAGAATAAGTCGAGGTGCCGAAATATTTGTCTATCTGCCGGATGGTTTCCGGCAGATCCGCCAGGGCAAAGACGTCGGTCACCTCCCAGGCCATGCCGCCATAGGCCTCTTCCCCCTGATATTCCCGCACTCCACCCACCAGATTTTGATCGCCGAAATGTAACACCCCGAAACTGATGGTCGCGGCATTGTGGGTGATGTCGGAGGAGACCCGGATGCGGCCGATGGCCAGCCTGGCCTTGCCCACCTCGGAGACCCGGTAATCTTCCCGGTTCACGCCGTAACAGTAAATGCGGTCCTCGGTCTGATAATCCTCGAACAGGGAACTGAGAGCATAATGAGCGCCCACCTTGAGGAGGTCCACCATGGCCGGTTTGACGAATTTCTGGAAGATATGGCGGCCGTCCCCATGTTCGAAAATGTTGCTCTGGGCCCGGGCCAGGCGCTCCAAAAAGGGTTCTTCCAGGCCGTCCCCGAAAATATCCTGGGCCAACTGGAGGGCTCGCCCGGCGTACTCGATCACCTGGACGGTCTCGATGCCGGAGAGCTCATCGAAAAACCAGCCGCAACTGGTGTACATGAGCATGGCGTGGCGCTGAATTTCCAGCAGTTTGAGCACGTCGCTTTTCTCGGCGGGGCTTAGCTCCCGGGTGGTTTGCCGGCGGAAAAAACTCTCCAGCGAAGCCGGCGAGCGGTCCAGGATCACCCGGATATATTCGTTGCGGGCCTCCCAGGGGTCTTTCAGGAAGCGGCGGGCCCGGTATTCATACAGCGGCGCCAGGGTGTCGCGAAACCAGTCCAGAGCCTCCCGCAAGGGGGCGCGCCAGGCCTGATGCCACCCCGGGTGCATGCCGCTGCTGCAGCCGCAGTCGTTGCGCCAGCGCTCCACCCCGTGCACGCAACTCCAGGAGGAATTTTCGAAAATGGTCACCTCAAAAAGAGGCGGATGTTTCTCCAGGAACTCGCCATAGTTGGTCAGCGAGGCCAGATTCTCCGTTTCGATGAGGTGGAGGGCGTAGGCCAGGGCCATATCCCCGTGGTAGTGGTGATGGCCGAAGGTCTCGCCGTCCGTGGCGATGTGCACCATCTGCGGCCAATCCCGGTCCTCGGAGAACGCGCTCACCAGCCTTTGGGCCAGATTTTCGCCGCTGTACAGCATGTCCTCGAAGGCCACGGCCTGGGAAATGGGGCCGTCATAAAAAAACAGGTCCATTTTGCGGCCCGAGGGCAGGTTGATTTTATAGGCCGTGGTGGGGTCGATGCGGCTGCCGCTGACATCATGCCAGTCTGCCTGGCCCACCCGGCGCATCTGGTGGGCCTGGTTCGGGGCCAGAATGGTAAAGCGGAGGCCCAATTCCGCCATGATCTCCAGAGTTTCCAGGTCCACCGCGGTTTCGGCCAGCCACATGCCTTCGGGCGCGCGGCCGAAGCGGTGCTCAAAATCCCTCAGGCCCCAGTAGATCTGAGTATATTTGTCCCGGCGGTTGGCCAGGGGCATGATCATGTGATTATAAACCTGGGCCAGGGCGGAGCCGTGGCCGGAGAAATTCTCCCGGCTCATCCGGTCCGCGGCCCGGATGTTCTCGTAGACTTCCGGAGCCTTGGCCGCCAGCCAGGCCAGCAGAGTGGGGCCGAAATTAAAGCTCATCTTCGCATAATTGTTGGGCATGTCGATGATATGGCCCTCCCCATCCAAAATGCGGGAGACGCTGTTGGGCGCGTAACACTCCGCGGTGATCTTCTCGTTCCAGTCGTGATACGGATAGGCCGAATCCTGGAGCTCGATGTCCTCCAGCCAGGGATTTTCCCGGGCGGCTGATAAAAATGCCCGTGCAGACAGATATACTTTTTCATGAAAAAGTGATTTCTCCGCAGG
>CAZLRL010000416.1:0-2972 GCA_964561645.1 uncultured Desulfobacterales bacterium | reverse complement strand
TGTGGAAGAAAAGGTTACAGGATTGTTCTTTGAATAATATAGAAAGAAAAATATCTAAATATCCGAGGATAGTTGTGTCAGAGAATTTAATTAATTTAATATTTCCTCATAATGAAGGCTTATCTATATATCCACTAATGAAGGAAAATGATGGTGCTGTATTTGTAGATTATTTTAAGAATGGAGATTCTGGTGAAATATTAAAGGCTCTAGATTATATTTTCTCCACATCAGGAGAAATTGAACCATCTGTAAAGGGAAAGCATCGATGGATGTTAGAATATTTCAATTTTAAGTTTCCATCTAAAGCTGGCTTGGGAGAACCACGATTCATTAACTTAAGCTAATTTATGAAATACGTCATCTTGATCGGCGACGGCATGGGGGATTATCCCCTACCGGAATTGGACGGCCAAACTCCCCTGGAAGCGGCCCGGACCCCTAACCTGGACGGGCTGGCCCGCCGGGGAGAGCTGGGCCTGGCCCGCACCATCCCGCCCGGTATGGAGCCGGGGAGCGACATCGCCAACCTGGCCATCATGGGCTATGATCCGGCCCGCTACCACACGGGGCGAGCGCCGCTCGAGGCCGCGGCCCTGGGGGTGGAGCTGGCCCCGGACGAAGTGGCCTTCCGCTGCAACCTGGTGACCCTCAAGGCCGAGCCCGGGGGCATTTTTATGGAAGATTACGCCGCCGGCCACATCACCAGCGAGGAAGCCAAAGTCCTTATCGAGGCCCTGGAAGGGGCCCTGGGCCAAAACGGCCGCCACTTCTACCCCGGCGTCAGCTACCGCCACCTGCTGGTTTGGAACCAGGGGGACGCGGGCTGGCAAACCTACCCGCCCCACGACCTCAGCGGCCAGGAAGTGGGCCGTCTGATTCAGCGGGAGGGGCCGGACGCGCCGCTGTGGGAGCTGATCCAGGCCTCCTGGCCGGTGCTCCAGGAGCATGACCTCAACCGCCGCCGCCGCACCGAAGGCCAACGGCCCGCCACCTCCATCTGGCTCTGGGGCCAGGGGCGCTCCCCGGCGCTCCCCACCCTGGGCGAGCGCTTCGGCCTCACCGGCGCAGTGATCTGCGCGGTGGATCTCATCCGGGGCATCGGGCTCTACGCCGGTCTCACCCCCATCACGGTGCCGGGCGCCACCGGGTATCTGGATACCAACTATGAGGGCAAGGTGGACGCGGCGCTCAAGGCCCTGCAGGATAAAGACCTGGTCTTCGTCCACGTGGAAGCCCCGGACGAAGCCGGCCACCAGGGCGAGCTGGGCTTGAAAATCCAGGCCATCGAGGATTTCGACGCCCGGGTGGTGGGCCCGGTTCTGGAAGGTTTGTCGCAACTGGGGGACCATCGCGTGCTGGTCATGTGCGACCACCTGACCCCCGTCGCGGTGAAAACCCACACCCCCGAGCCCGTGCCCTTCGTGCTCTACGACTCCCGCCATCCCCGGGAAGCCGCCCGGGGCTACAGCGAACTCGCGGCCCAGGGGAGCGGTATTCTCCTGGAACAAGGCGCAGACCTCCTGCCCCGGCTGCTGGAACGATCAGCCAGCTTGTGCAGGGAATGACGGGGTACAGGGCGCCGGTGCTCCATCCACAGGCGGATACACGAGCCTGCCCCTGCGGCTCTCCGCCGCAAGCTATCCTGTCAACCTTATCTTACCGGTAGCACGGGCATCTTGCCCGTGGGCACAGGGGGAAGCCTGTGCTCCCGCTTTTGCAGGGGCTTGATTCATCAAGCCCTGAGGGCGCCAGAAGTTGCGCCCCACGGGTTGGAGAGGATTTGAGAATTAATGTCGGGCGGGCACTGCCCGCCGATTCTCAGCGCTGGATAGACAATGAGGGTGCCATCGCGCCCTAGCAATGCCCTGGTCTAAAAATTTTGTCATTCTGAGGGAGCCCGCGACCGAAGAATCTAGTAATATTCACAGGTTCCATATCCTTCACTTCTTTCCGGATGACAGAAAAACAGGGTTGGCAATATCTTGCAGGCTTTTTCGTGGTTTTGAGAAAACCACAGGCTCATGAAGCCTGCTCTGAAAATCTCGCTTGTCGTGGCCGCGAGGCGGGCTGAAAATGGTGCGTAAGACGCACCCTACATTACTTTCCGGTTTTTGGTGTTCCTTCGCAACACGAAGGGCTCGCCCCCAAGCTCCAGCTTTGGCAGTTCTTGAAGGTCGCTCTCTGCATCATCTTGCCCCTGAGCACGGGCCGGAAGCCACTACCAAAGCTTCCCGAAAATCCAACAGCAAAAGGAAAAAAATGGCCTATCTCTATCTGCTCGGCGCCATTGTCCTGGAAGTCTGCGGCACCACCTCCATGAAGCTCTCCCAGGGGTTCACCCGGCTTTTGCCTTCGGTTTTGATCTTTGTTTTTTACGGCCTCAGTTTTACCCTGCTGACCCTGGTGCTCAAAAGAATCGAGGTGAGCGTCGCCTACGCCATCTGGTCGGGGGTGGGCACCGCGCTCATCGCCGCGGTGGGAATTGTCTATTTCCGTGAAACCCTGACCTGGCTGAAACTAGTGTCACTGGCCCTGGTCATCATCGGCGTCATCGGCCTGAATTTGGGCGGCGGAGTCCGTTGATTTAGGGAAAATCGCGGGGGTGAGGTAAACTGGTTCTCAAGTTGAGAAACCCGTCTCGTCCCTCTCAACCGTTGAGGTGATTCCAGGTCTTGTGGCCGTGCAGGAAAACGGGCAGGAACAGGACCGAGAGCAGCGCGGCTGCGCTGAGGAAACGTATTCGAACCGGGCAGCACCCGCCAGGGTATTCTGTAGCCGCATGATCTCCCCGCCCTTCGCGGCTCTTTCAAAAATAAAAGGCTGGTGGCACAGGTGTCCTCACCCGTGCTCGGTCGGGAGGGAGCTGTTTCCCAACTGAACGGGGAACTGTTCAACAGAGCAATTATACCAATATGATTATGCCCTTAACTCCGAGAAAGTAACGGTAGTCGAGTTGAGACAAGCATGCA
>CAZLRL010000415.1:0-2991 GCA_964561645.1 uncultured Desulfobacterales bacterium | reverse complement strand
GGTTTGAGAAAGACGGTGTCGCCCCGGGAAAGCCAGGAAAAATCGCCGGCCGCCTCCGCCACCCGCTTCACCGCGGCCAGCACCATCTCCGGCCCCGCTCCTTTGGGCACCGCGTCGAGGGCTACCAATTGCGTTGATTCGGAAAAAGGCGGCTGTGTTGGGGTAGTCCTGAGGCGTTCCATGAGAAGTATTCCTTGTTCAGATGTTTATTCAGTGGATTCCCTTGTAAAAAGGTAAGCTTTCAGAGGGGAATTTCACTAGGGGAAAAATTATTCAGAGGAAATGAACCTCGATTTTCTGTCTGATGAAAAAATTTCAAGGTCCAAAGTTATGTTTCCCGGGAAAATTCCCCTGATATGGAAGGCAACCTCACTCCCGATCCTGTACAGGCGAGACGCTATTGCCACCGAATCTTGCGTGATTTGAAGAGAGCTGCAGGGCTTATAAGCCAATAGCTGATGTTATGAAAAGTTCCTTGAGGCGGATAGGTTCAGACAGGGTGGCCGTCTCTGGCCGTCCATGGTCCAGGCGGGCACGGAGGCCCGCCCCACCGAAATTTTCCAGTTTTTGAACAGGGGAAAGGCGGGATGTGCTTGGCTTTTTCGCCCTACTTTCTTATTTTTCTATAAAGTGGTGCGTAAAACGCACCCTACAGCATTTTTTCGGGTTTTTGAGATTGTCCCGGCAATGGGCAAGCCACCCCTATTTAAGATTGCTGACAGAACCCCGAGACTTCCTTGGTCAAATTTTTGCGGGGGATAATTTTTTCACGCTTCCGGTGACGCGGCCTGGAGTTCGCCCACCACAAGCTGCAGCAGGGCCAGGACCGCGTCCAGATGCATGAAACGTTCCAGGTGGGCCGGCACGGTAAAGGAGGCCTGGGCCGGAAATTCCTCGTCCGCTTCCCAGAGGATGACCTCCACGGACAAGCCCGGATAAACCGTGAGCGCCAGGGCCGCGTCGCCGTCTTCCCGCTCGGACGCGCCCAGACGCCGGCCGGCTTCCAGGAAGGCCGGCAGATTGGCGCCGAAAGTCTGTTCCAGGGCTTCGGTGGGCAGGGAGTGGGGCCCATGGGCCTGAATAAAGGTGGAGGCCCCGGTCAATTCCTTGGGGCTGACCGGGTTGCCCAGGGCTGAGGGGTCAACCTGGAGAAGGTAGAGAACGGCGGTCAGGCAGGTCCGAAAGTTGGGTTCGGTGTCGGGAGCGCCCGAGACCCAGACGCGGTTTTGGGCCGGGTCGACAAAAAGCTCCCGATTCAAGAAAGGCAGGCGCCAGACGCCGTTATCCGGGGCCATGCCGATACGACGCTGAATCTCGTCGGGATCGGCCTGCTGGAGTTCCTGCCAGTATTCCCGGCTGACGTCAGAACATTTTTCATAAAGCATGATATCTCCTGTAAAGATGGAGGTGTTTATCAGGTGAGAGGCCAACGACCGCGCGGCCAACCTTTCACGACCCTATTGTAAAAATTATCTGAAACTACCATAATCAAAACTTTAGTTTGCAGGTTTTTTATCAAACAGTCCCGGGTCGCGCAATTTATTCGTGGCTCGTGGACGGTCAAATAATTTCCCGGGAAAGAGACCATGAAAAAATTTTATTATCCCCAGACCGTGGCGGTGGTGGGCGTTTCCGAAAATCCCCTCAACCTGGGCCGGGGGATTGTGCTGAACCTGCTGGAGGCCGGCTACCAGGGCAAGATTTACCCCGTGGGACCCCGGGGCGGCACCGTCTTCGGCTTGCCCATTTTTACCCACATCAAGGAACTACCGGAGACGCCGGATCTGGCGGCGATTTTGACGCCGGCCCGGTTTGTGCCCCAGGTGGTGGCGGATTGCGGCGAGTTGGGCATCGATCGGGTGGTGGTGGAATCCGGGGGCTTTTCGGAGCTGGGCGAACAGGGGCGGGCCCTGGAAGAGGAAATTGTCCGCCTCATCGAGCGCTATCACCTCAAGCTCATCGGCCCCAACGGTCTGGGTGGCATCAATATGGAGATCGGCCTGTGCCTGCCGTTTTCCCAGATCACGCCCATACCCCGGCGGGGCAACATTTCGGTGATCGCCCAGAGCGGCGGCGTGGGCATGCACGTGATCAACTGGATGACCAAGGAAGGTCTGGGGTTGAACAAATTCCTCAGCCTGGGGAACAAGCTGAACGTCAAGGAAAACGAAGCGCTGGCGTATTTCCTGGAGGACCCGGGCACCGAGATGATTTACCTGTACCTCGAGGGCCTGGAGGGCGGCCGGGAGTTGTTGCGCATCGCCCAGGGAGCCACCAAACCCATATTCCTGCAGATGGCCAACGTGGTGCCCGAGACCTCGGGTATTGCCATGTCTCACACGGCTTCTTTGGCCACGGACGAGAAGGTGGTGGAAGCGGCCTGCCGCCAGGGGAATATCGTTCGAGTGTTGAGCCAGGCGGATTTTCTCATTGCCGCCAAGATGGTGGGCCAGGCGCCGGTCAAGGGCCACCGCTTGGTGATCCTGTCCCGCAGCGGCGGCGAAGCGGTGGTGGGGGCCTATGCCAGCAAGCGCTACGGCTTCACCCTGCCGCCGCTGGACCCGAAGCTGGCCGATTTTATCCACGACAAGTCCCGGGCCAAGATCATCAAGCCCAGCAATCCCATCGACCTGGGGGATATTTTCGACTTCGGCGTCTACTCCGAGGTCATGACCCATCTGTGTCAGGACCCGGAGGTGGACGCGGTGCTGTTGAATCACGGACCGGTGTATGACCCGGAACGGGACGAAGCCCGAAAAATGGCCCGGCATTTTGTGGAAACCTCCCGGGCCGCGGGCAAGCCCCTGGCCATCAGCGTTTGTTATACCCTGGAGGAGGAAGATTTTCTGCGGGAGGAGCTGGGGATGCCGGTGTTTCATTTTCCCGGCCAGGCGGTGCGCGCCCTGGCCTATAGCCGGGATT
The DNA here is from genome assembly GCA_964561645.1 of uncultured Desulfobacterales bacterium. Lineage (GTDB taxonomy): Bacteria > Desulfobacterota > Desulfobaccia > Desulfobaccales > 0-14-0-80-60-11 > JBGSLA01. The sequence continues at coordinate 69 of CAZLRL010000415.1, read as the reverse complement.
TTTTCCAGCGGCCCCCCGCGGATGACCCCGGGGCCGAGCAGCCGGAGTTTGATGAGGCGCGTTTGGCTT
>CAZLRL010000414.1:0-2992 GCA_964561645.1 uncultured Desulfobacterales bacterium | reverse complement strand
CTTTATGGCGTGCCTGATCACCGGCTGACTCAACTGACAATCTCCCCCACCAGATCATAGGGCAAAGCCCGGGTGAGGCGCACCGGCTGTATCTCCCCCACCTGTCCCGTCCCCGCGGTAATGTAAACCTGGCCGTCGATCTCCGGGGCCTGGGTGATCAACCTGCCGGTCAGCAGATACTCGCTTTCCGGGCTCACCCCTTCCACCAGTACCGGCTGCACCGTGCCCACCAGGGCCTTGAGGCGTTGCCGCACCCGGCGGGCCTGCAGGGCCTTGAGGCGGCGGGCCCGGGCCCGGGCCGGGCGGCGGAGCACCGGATCGGGATACCGGGCAGCGGGCGTCCCTTCTTCGGGGTGATAGAGAAAAACCCCCAGGTGCTCGAACTGCACTTCCTTCACCAGGTCCACCAGGGCCTCAAAATGCGCCTTGGTCTCCCCCGGAAAACCCACCATCACCGTGGTGCGCAGGGCCACACCGGGAATGGTATCCTTCAGTTGCCGAAACAGGTCCAGGAGATGCCTGCGGGTGTAACGCCGCCCCATGTGCTTGAGCATGTCGTCGTGTGCGTGCTGGATGGGAATGTCCAGATAGGGCGCCATGTTGGGGAGGCTGGCCAGGGCCGCCATCAGCTCCGGGGTGATGTGGGCCGGGTGGGTGTAAAGCAGGCGGATCCAGGTGAATCCCGGGATTGCGGCCAGCTCCCCCAAAAGCTCCGCCAGTCCCGGCTGCCCGCCCCAATCCCGGCCGTAAGCCGTGGTGTCCTGGGCCACCAGGTTGAGCTCCTTGACGCCGGTCGCGGCCAGATGCTGGGCTTCCTCAATCAGGGTGGCCAAGGGTCGGCTGCGATAGGGGCCCCGGATCGCGGGGATGGTGCAAAAGGTGCAGCGGTGGCTGCAGCCTTCGGCCAGCTTGAGGTAGGCCAGGTGGCCGGGGGTGGCCGCGAAGCGGGGCTGGGGCTCCAGGTAATCGAACCGGGGCGCCTCCTGGGCCAGACGGCTTTCCCTTCCCTCGTCCGAGCCGTTTAAGAGCTCAGGCAGCCGCGGGAAATCATTCACTCCCACGAACAGGTCCACCTCAGGGAGAGGCGGCAGCAGGTCTTTCCCATAGCGGGCCACCAGGCAGCCGGTCACCACCAGCTGTTTGCCCGGGTCAATTTCTTTGTGGCGGGCCAGCTCCAGGATGGTGTCCACCGCCTCCTGGGAGGCCGGCGCGATAAAGGCGCAGGTGTTAATCAAGAGCACCTGGGCCTCTTGGGGCTCGGCCACCAGCCGCCAACCCTCGTGGGCCAGACGCCCCAGCATGATCTCGGTGTCCACCAGGTTCTTGGGGCAACCCAGACTGACCGTGTAAACGGTTTTCTGTTTTCTGTTTTCGGTTTTCGGTGTTTCGATGGGAGGAACTTCCTGATAAGTGAGAGTAAAATTCTTTAAATTATATCATAGGGCAGGAGGATCTGGGTTCCCTGTCCGCCAAGCTCCCGCATAGACTCTTGTGACCCGGCCCCCAATTTTCAAACCTACTTGTCACCAAAGAACGGGAGCACAGGCATCTTGCCTGTGCAGCACAGGCTGGAAGCCCGTGCTCCCGCTGAAGCATTGCATGGTGCTCGGTGTGCACTCTACATTTACCTTAAATGGACTTTGAAGCTTTTTCATTCATTCATGGTGCGTAAGACGCACCCTACATGATCTCCAGATTTCAGATGACCTTTGAAGCCCCTAAGGGGACTTTGCCAAGCAGCCCAAAAGATTTTTCCTATAGCATCCTGCCATCAGTCATGAAACAATTATAGAACATGCCTGCCCTAACACCGGTCTTCTGGCTGCGGCCTGAGCCGCCCGGCCGCAAGGAGGATTAAAGTCCCATGATCCCAGCCGTTTCCTCTGCCCAAATGGTGGTCGCCGGTGCTATCTGGTTTGTGGCCATCTGGGGCCGTCTCCTGGGGGCCGAACCTTTCACCACCTGGCTCTACTTTTTCGCCTGGTGGCCCCTGCTGCTGTTCCTGGACGGTCTTCTGGGCCGCCTCACCGGCAAATCCCTCCTCTGGCAGCGCCCCCGGGAATTTCTCCGGATGGCCTTCTTTTCGGTCACGGTCTGGCTCATCTTCGAGGTCTTTAACCTGTGGCTCCTGAACTGGCGCTATGTGGGCCTGGACCCCCGCCCCTGGCTGCGCTGGCCCGGCTACGCCTTGGCCTACGCCACCGTACTCCCTGCGGTGCTGCTCACGGCCGAGGTCCTGGCGGTCTGGGGGGTGGCGGCCGATCTTACGGGGCAGCCCCGCCGCCTCGGCCGCTGGCAGCCCATTTTCCTCCTGGTCGGGGTGGCGTGTCTGGTCTTGCCCTTCCTGGCGCCCCACTATGCCTTCCCCCTGATCTGGCTGGGCTTTTTCTTTCTGCTTGACCCGCTGGTGGACCTGATGAGCGGCAACTCCCTCACCCGGCGCCTGGCCGCCGGGGAGCGGCAAAGGCACCTGTGCCTGGTGTTGGCCGGTCTGTTGTGCGGGCTCTGGTGGGAGCTGTGGAATTATCCTTCCCTGGCCAAATGGATTTACACCCTGCCGGTCCTCAATTTCGGCAAGATCTTCGAGATGCCCGTCCTGGGCTACCTGGGCTTTTTGCCCTTCGCCCTGGAAGGCGCGGTCATGTATAAATTTTTGACCCTGGTCGACGACCGGCTGTCCGGGTCCCCCCGCCTTCTTTTTTATCTGGGCCAGGTGGTTTTCTGGCTGGTGCTTTTTGGGGCCCTCGATTATCGCACCGTTCTTTCCTTCGGTCCCGAAACCGTCCCGGCTGCTCCGGCGAAGATCCTGCTCATCCGGGCGTTTCTCCCCGGGCCTTGGGGCTGATCCGATTCCCTAACCATGAAAATCGGGAAATTTTAAAAAGCGCCCATGGATTCCTCATACAACAGCCAATTAAAAGAATTCCCACTTTGCTTGGCCTGCTGAGCTTCAGCGGTTCGAGCCTCCGCAGCCTTGAGTTTATAGCGCTGA
>CAZLRL010000413.1:0-3006 GCA_964561645.1 uncultured Desulfobacterales bacterium | reverse complement strand
CACCCTGAGCGTAGCGAAGGGTCTAGATTCTTCGGTCGCCTACCGGCTCCCTCAGAATGACAAAAAGCCTTTTCATCATCTTTGGTGCTCAACAAACACATTACATAATGAAATTTTTCGTGATAGGGACCTCACAGCATCGTATCCTGCAGATACTCCACCGCGCGGCTGAAGATGGCCCGGCCCGGGCCGGCCTGTTCCTGATAAGGCTCACCCCGGCGGCGCCAGCGCTCTTTCTGGGAGGTCCACAGGGGATGTTGAAAGGAGCTGATGCCCGCCTCGGGGTGGGGCATGATACCCAGGACCCGGCCGCTGGCGTCGCAGATGGCCGCGATGTCCAGCAGCGAGCCGTTGGGATTTTCCGGGAAGCGGCCCTGGGCCGGCTCCCCTGTGGGCAGGGCGTATTGCAGGACGATCTGGTTCCTGCTTTGCAGTTCCTGGAGAATGTCGGGGTCGGCGTAGAATTTGCCTTCGCCGTGACGGATGGGCAGTTCCAGGTGATCCAGACCCCGGGTGAACACGCAGGGGCTGTGCGGGTTGACCCTGAGATGGGTCCATTGATCCCGGAAGTTGCCGCAGTCATTGGGGATCAGGGCCGCCAGGCGCTCACCCTCCCGGCCCGACAGGTTGGGGAGCAGCCCCAAATTAACCAGCACCTGGAAGCCGTTGCAGATGCCGATGACCAGGCGACCCGCCTGGACGAACTCCTGGAGGGCCTGGCCCAGGGCCATTTTGAGGCGCAAAGCCAGGATGACCCCGGCCCCGTGCTCGTCGCCGTAACTGAACCCGCCGGTCACTACCAGGAGGTGGTAATCCCAGAGCAGGGCGGGATTGGCCAGCAGGTCTCCGGTATGAACCCGAATGGCCTCGGCCCCGGCCTGGTTCAGGGCGAACTGGGACTCCCAGTCGCAATTGAGGCCGTAGCCGTAGAGGACCAAAGCTTTCGGCTTTGGTCCCGGGTTTTCTGTTTTCTGTTTTCTGTTTTCTGTTTGCAGCAGGCTCACGAGAACCCCAGACCCTCAATTTATAGGGCGGCCCCTGGCCGCCGCTCTAGGGCGTGCATGGCACGCCCTGTGACCTGCCCACCGAAATTTTTTGGACCCCAAAAGTCAATTTAGGTTCCGGTATCCGATAGCCTGTTAGAAAGCAAACGTTGGTGGCACGGGCGTCTCGCCTGTGCGGGCGCGATCTCAAGTGGAGATTTTTTGGCGGGCAGTGCCCGCCCTACGAAAGCTTGCTAATTAATTGATAAATGAGCCTCTTGCAAATATCACATATCTGTCATTCTGAGGGAGCCGTAGGCGACCGAAGAATCTAGATCCTTCGCTTCGCTCAGGATGACAAAAATGACTTTTGCAAGAGCCTCAAATTATTTGAGCTTCTGGCAAAATGTAGCCGCAGGCTTCAGCCTGCGCTGGCACAGGCTGGAAAGCCTGTGCCACCAGGCATCTTTAAAGCAATTAAGAAGAATCTCCAGTCTTAAAATGAATTTTGCAAGGCTCTCATTTGATAAATTATTCTTTTTTACAGATTTTTTTTACCAAAAACAGAAAACAGAAAACGGTTTTATTCGGCGGGCAATGCCCGCCCTACGGGATTTTCGGTTTCTTTTGTCATTCTGAGGGAGGCCCAAGGCGACCGAATAATCTAGTCTTTTCAATGAGTTCTAGATCCTTCACTTCGTTCAGGATGACGGAAAAATAGGTTTTGAAATGACTTCTAACCCCTCAACCGGACTTCTTCTTGCCGCCTTTCTTTTTCTTGCCGGCCGATCTTCTCTCCTGCCGCTTTTGTTGTTGGGCCGAGAGCTCCACCACCTTGTCCCGTTTGATCTCCACCCGCTTGATTTCCTTACGCCAGGCGAAGATGACCGGGCTGGCCACAAACACCGAAGAATAGGTACCGATGACCACCCCGAGGATCATGGCCAGGGCAAAATCCCGCAGCACCACGCCGCCGAAAAAGTACACCGGCAGCACCACCAACAGCACCGTGGTGCTGGTGATAATGGTGCGGGTGAGGACTTCATTGACGCTCAAATTAATAATCTCGCCCAGGGTGCCCCGGCGGCGGGCCAGGTTCTCCCTTATGCGATCGAAGACCACCACGGTGTCGGTCAGGGAATAACCGGCGATGGTCAGAAGGGCCGTGACCACCAGCAGGGTGATCTCCCGATCCAGCAGATAGAAGGCCCCCAGGACCACCAGCACGTCGTGGAATGTGGCAATGGTCGCCGCGACCCCGAAAATAAGTTCAAAGCGGAACCAGATGTAGCCGATGATGGCCAACAGCGAAATCGCGATGGCGATGATGGCTTTCTGGCGCAAATCCTCGCTGACCGAGGCGCCGATTTCTTCGGTGCCCACCACGGTGAATTTGTTATCGGTGAAGCTCTGGTTAAGAATCTGGGACAGCTTTTCCCCCATCTGGCCCACGCCGACGTCGGACTTCTTGACCCGGACCATCAGGCCTTCGCCGCCCTCCAGGGGTTGAATTTCCGCGTGTCCCCAGCCTTCCTGGTTCAGGGATTTGCGCACCGCCGCCACGGTAAAGGGTTTGCTGGCGTCCAGCCTCACCATGGCGCCGCCGCTGAACTCCACTCCCAGGTTGCCGTAGCCGCGGCTCAACTGGACAAACGAGAAGATCCCCACCAGCACCACGACCGTCGAGAAGATAAAGGCGTAGCGCCGCCAGGAAATAAAGTCAAAAGAGGGCTTCTTAAAAAACTGGAAAAAGCGGAGATTCTTGAGCCGGCGCGTTAAAACGGCCCAGTCGTAGACCACCCGGGTGCCGAACAGCGCGGTGAACAGGTTCAAGGAGACGCCCAGACTGAGGGTCACCGCGAAACCCCGGATGGGGCCGGTGCCGAACATGAACAGCACCAGCGCGGTGATTAAAGTGGTGACATGGGAGTCGATGATGGTCCAGAAGGCCTTGTCGTAGCCGCCGTCAATGCCGCTTTTGAGGGGTTTGCCGGCCTCGAATTCCTCCTCGAGGAGGGTGACG
>CAZLRL010000412.1:0-3031 GCA_964561645.1 uncultured Desulfobacterales bacterium | reverse complement strand
GGCCATGGGGCCCACGCCCGCGGCCGCTCCGGCGCGCAGCATGTCCCGCACCAGAGGCGGGGCATAAAGGTCGGGCGGGAGGGGAGCCAGGGTGGTAGCAAAATCAGGATGCTGCTGGATATAGGCCTCCAGCTGCTGGCGTTCCTGGATCACCAGACCGCGGGCGGCGGCGGCGAGGTCCCGTTGAGCCAAAATCATGAGGTCCGTTTCCCGGACCGCCACCCGGAACCCCACCAGACCTTCACGACCCATGCGGGTACGATAGGTGCGGGGCTGTGGTCGCGGCCCGGACTTGGACATGGCGTCTCCTCGGGTCGGGCTAGGCCAGCGGGAAAAAGGCCACCGGGGATTTTTCCCGGCTTTGCAGCAAGAGAGTCTCGGAAAAAGTTCCCCCCGCCGGCCGCAAAGCGCGGTGAGCCAGGGGGTAAAAGGAGCTGAGGTCGCGGCCGGCCAGCAGAAAAGCGCCCTGGTTTTCGGCCATAGAGGCTTCCAGCGCCTCCCGCAGGACCTCCTGGTTCCGCTCCATCCAGCCGGGGCCTTCGAGGCAGGCCAGGACCAACTCCGGGTCCTTGACCAACTCCCGGGCCCAGATGCCCCGCCAGTAAATGTGAAGCGGTAGATGGGCCGGCATCCAGTTCAAAAACGGCTGCAGACCCAGCCGGTCCAGGAAGGCTCCCTGATCCTCCAGGACTTGGGCTACGGTTAATTCCTGATGGTAACACTTCGCCAGCGCGATGTTTTCCCCCAGATTGCGGTGCTGCAGAAGGACCTGGCCGGGCGCGATATAGGCAATCTGCTTGCGTACCTGGAAGAGCTCGGTCCGGGGCAGTTGATCCCGGCTTTTGCCCCAGTGCAGGACTTCACCTTGAACAGGAACATCCAGGGTGGCGGCCACCTGCCAGAAAGCCCTGGCCTCATTCCATCCCACCCCTTCCAGCAGCAGGACCTCGTTGAGCCCCAGTTCCAGGTCCAGGGGCACGGGCCAGTCCGGATGGAGGTCCGGCAGGGAGACCTGGCGCAGGATCAGACTATGGCGCAGCATGAGTTTCGAGTTTTGGGTTAAAATTCCGCATATAAAAACAATTTTTTGTAGGGTGCGTCTTACGCACCAATTTCATTGGCTCTTGATTTACCATTTCGAGTGTGGTGCACACCGTGCTCCAGGATGGCGGTGGGAACGCCCGCCCTGCCAAACTTTTTATAAACGTCGAAAGAACGCAGGCTCACGCGTTTTTGTATTGTGTTCCATGATTATGATGAAAAAATTTTTCAGCCCCAGGGAATTTTTTAAAATGTAGCCGCAAGCTTTAGCTTGCGAAAATAATTGTCAAAATAACGCAGGCTAAAGCCTGCGGCTACAAATAAACCTGAATGCTTATAGCTTCAGGCTTACAGCTTAAGGCCCTCTCGAAACTCGAAACTCGAAACTAAAAACTAACTGCTGACTGCTAACTGCTCTCTTTAAACTAAGGCCCTGCCTTCACAGATAATAAGCCGTGGTCAAAACAATATCCACCGAGCCGCACAGCACCAGGGCCGTCAGGGTGGCCTTGGAGGTAAAGCGGGCCACTTCCTCCATGTCGTGGCGGGCCTGGAAGCCGAAGAAGATGCACACCGTGGCGATGAGCATGCCGAAGGCGATACATTTGCTGAAGCCCATGGCCACGTCGACCCATTCCAGGGAGTTGATAAAGGACAGCCAGAACAAACCCCAAAAAATTTCCGCAAACAGCTGGGAAAACAAAAACCCTCCCAGGATAGAGGAAAACGCGGCCAAAAGGTACAGCGACAGGACACTGAAGGTGACGGCCCAGAAGCGGGGCACCCCCAGGAGGTGATACGGGTCGATGCCCAGCAGCTTCAAGGTCTCCGTCTCCCGGGAGACGGACATGGTGCCGATTTCCACGGTGATGGCCGAGCCGGAATGGAGGAGGACGAAAAACGCGGCCAGTACCGGTCCCACTTCCCGAACCACGATGGTCACCAGGAGCCAGCCCACGAATTCCTCGCCCTGGAGCATAACCAGTTGCGGAGTGGCGTAGACAATGACGAGAAAGCCCAGCATCAGGGCGGCAAACACCAGCACCGGCATCGCCTGGATGGAAGAGAAATAGACCTGCTGAATCAACTCCCGCCGCAAAAGCGGCCACCCGCACAGGGTGGAAAAGCTCGTCACCAGAAGCCGGTAAAACAAGGCGCAGATGCTCAGAAAACTGGAAGCCCACCTCCGAACCTGGAGTACCATGTACTCCCCGCCGCGGCCGATCAGGACGGCCAACCGGCGCAGAGCCTCAAGCAGGTGATGAGCTATCTTCATGACCTGTGGGAGGGGGCGGCAAAGTCAAGGTGAACCTGAGCCCCTGGGGTTCTTCGGGTTGGGCGGTCAGTTCGCCCCCGTGCCAGTGGATTATGGCCGCGGCCAGGGCCGGCCCCAAATTTTGGGCAAAATGCCCCTCCTCTTTCGGGGGCTTAAGGAGCACCTCGCAGTCTTCGGAAGAAAATTCCGGGCCCAAAACATTGATCGTGATCTCAAGGCCGCCCGCGGGCCCAGAGCCGGCCCGGCAACTCAGCTCCCCCTCGGGGGGCAGGAGCCCGGCCGAGTAATCCAGCAGCAGCAGCAGCACCTGGGCCCAATACCCCGGTGAGCCCCAAACCGCAGGCAGAGGGTCCTCATCCAGGCGGGCCCGAGCCTGGGGAGGCAAGCCCGGCTTGACCAGACGCCAGGCCCGCTCCAGGGTCGGGGCCGGATCAAAGACTTGCCACTCGCCTTCGGGGTCGGAAGCGAAGTGCTGCCAGTCGGCCAGTTCGGTTTGCAGTTCCGGGGAAAGATTCCCTGGAACCCGGTCCTCTGTGCTTTTTCCGCCAGCGGGAGTTTCCCAAGCCGATCGGGCGGCCAGGCCCCGGGCCAGTATCCGGGACAGACAGGCCTGATATTCGTTGGCGAAAAGGCGCTCCCCCAGGCGGTGGAGGCCATGTCCCAGCCGCAGCAAGGTTGCCTTGAGCTGCGACACCTCGATCTGCCCCCGGGGAT
>CAZLRL010000411.1:0-3034 GCA_964561645.1 uncultured Desulfobacterales bacterium | reverse complement strand
AGTTGGGCCATTCCCTGCTGACCTTAAAGCTGCGGCTGAAATCTCTGGAAAAGCAATTCCCCGCCCAGCAACAATCCTTGAAAAAGGATTTCAAACAAATATTTCGAGAGGTGAACGCCACCATCGAGAATGTGCGGCGTCTTTATCTGGACCTGAGCCCGGGCGACCTGGAAGACCTGGGTCTGACCGGCGCCTTGCGCTCCATGATCGAAGATTTTACCGAAGTCCACCCGGACATCATCTGGTCCATAAGTCTTGATAACCTGGATAATCTGTTCCCCGCGCCCGTCCAGACGGCCATTTACCGCGTGGTGCAGGAAGCCCTGACCAACATCGGCAAACATGCCAAAGCCAGGCACATCTCCCTGGTGGCGGCCAGGCATGATCACCAGGTTTTTTTTAACATCGAAGACGACGGCAAAGGCTTTAACCGCCATAAAGTCCTGGCCGCGAAAAAGACCCTGGGACTGCTCGCCATGGAGGAACGGGTCAAAATCCTGGGCGGCTCCTTTGAATTCTCCAGCCAGACCAGGCGAGGGACCAGAATATCCTTTACCATTCCGCTTGCCGGGGAAAAGGTGCACCTTGAAGGTCTATAAAATTATGCTGGCGGATGATCATGTCATGTTTCGCCAGGGAATCAAACAGATCATCAGGGAAATCAAGGGCCTGGAGGTCATCGGCGAAGCGGGCGACGGCCTGGAGCTCTTAAACCTGCTGAGAAAGTCCCTGCCCGACCTGATCATCCTGGATATTTCCATGCCGAATCTGCGGGGTCTGGAAGCCGCGCGGGAAATCAAAAAGATCCATCCCCATCTGAAAATACTTTTGCTCACCATGCACAAAAGGAAAGAATTTGTCCGACAGGGGCTGGCCCACGGGGTCAACGGCTTCCTCCTCAAAGAAGATGCCGATATCGAACTTATTCGAGCCATCAGGACCATTGAACAGGGGGAAAGGTACTTCTCGCCCCTCCTTTCGGCCATCCTGGCCGATTTGGCTCTGGAAAAAGAACGACCTTCCTCTCTTCTCAGCATTCGGGAAAAAGAAGTCCTGAAGCTTCTGGCCGAAGGCAGAAATAATCAGGCTATTGCTGATCTCCTGCATATCAGCCGGTACACGGTCCGCCGCCACCGCAGCAACATTATGAAAAAGCTGGGCCTCAAGAGCCTGGCCCACCTGCTGAAATACGCCCTGTCCCGGGGTTATACCTCCAACTAAATCCGGATTTTTTCCTAAAAAGAACCCTTAGTGGTGCATTTGTACCATAGAAAAATGGTATCTCCCGCTTATAGACTTTCCCTGCCAAGATAAGTCATTATTATCTTGGCCCCTGCATCACACCGCCCGGGTCTTCGGGTTGTCCATACTTAACCTGCATCCTTGGGGAGTTCGAGCCTCCGTGGCCAATTCCCCAAAAAGACCGGCACCATGGCTCTAACAGTTGTTTTAGTTTTAGGGTTCTTTCTGGGCTACACTTTCTGCTCCCTGCTGGTTTATATAAAGGGAGGTCTGCCGAGCCCCGGAAACCCGCACTCAAGGAATGAGCGCAAACAGGCGCCTCGGGGGTAAATGAGCCCGGGCCACAGCCTGTTTCAAGGAGGGGACTTTATGGCAGAAGCAAAACGGCTTCAGGAAAAAGAATGGCTGAAGAAGATCTTGAACATCCGCCTGGTTATTATTGAGGTCCAACCCGGGGAGACCGAAGAGGAGGCCTGGTGCCGCCATCTGAACGAGTGCCCCGGAGATCTTTACGCCAATATCCGGGTTTTCAACCGCCCGCCCAGGGGACTTGCCTCCAATTTTACTTGAGTTCCCCAACTTTCTTTTAAAACCTGCCGGCGTCACATTCTCCCTCAAGGAGTCGTCACATGACTGTTAAGGAAATTCGGGGCTTGGCCCGCAGCCTCGGGGTGAAAAATTACCACCAACTCCGCAAAGCCGATCTGATCCGCTCCATCCAGGGAAAGGAGGGCAACTCGCCTTGCTACCAGTCCATCTCGGACTGCCGGGAACACGACTGCTTGTGGCTGTCCGATTGCCAGACCTGACCGCAGCCCCGTGAGGGCTGCCGCCCGGCGAAGCACCCAGCCCAGGATCGGAGGGCAAAATTAAGGAAGAATTCTCCAGCCCGGGCGCCCACTTTAACCGGCGCCCGTTTAGGTAAGTTTTCCCTGGCCAGAACCACCTTCACTAGAAGCAGTTGCAAAACCTCAGGCTGCTAAAGGATGCCAGATTGCCCGGGAAGTTGAACCGGGGCTCTCCAGGCCCCTTAGGGCATGTCCGGGGGTGGAGGAACAAAAGGCTTTAAGTCAAGGATGGGGATACCGTCCAGCATATCGAGGCCCTTGACCAGGATGACGTTGCCTCTGACTTCCAGAACTTCCAGGACGGACAGTCCGAGAGGATTGGGCCGAATCGGGGAGCAGATACTGAAAACTCCCAGCTTTGTCTTGTTCGCTGCGCTCCCTCAGAATGACAAAAAAAACCGAAATATGAGAGGTTTTGCAATTGCTTCTAGTCCTCGTATTTACCGGCCAGCGGGTCTTGGCCGTCCGGGAACATGGCGCCGAAGGGATCCATGCGGTTGAGGTCCACGGCGCGGCAATATTTCATGCCCCGGTTGCTGCCCGTCATCATCAGGGGCCGGGCCCGGGCCAGGTTCAAGGAGCCGTCCGGCAGATAGACCTCGTCGGCCACTTCCAGGTGGACCACCTGGCCCATAATCAGGACATACTGGGGCTCGGCATATTCTTTATAGAGGCGGCATTCCATCCAGGCGTAGCAGCCCTCGAGGCCCGGGGCTCGCACCTGCACCGAGGGCCTGGCAGTCAGGTCCGCCAGCTCGAACTCGTCGGCCTCCGGAGGGCTGTAGCGCGCGGTGGGAATCACCTTGTCGGCCAGGTCGACCCCGGCCAGATTGATGACAAATTCCCCCGTGCCCCTAATATTGGCCAGGGTATCCCTTTTCAGGGCCGAAGCCGGGATGTAATTTTTGGGCTTGAGGCGTTCAAACAGGGCCTGGGAGATTTCT
>CAZLRL010000410.1:0-3040 GCA_964561645.1 uncultured Desulfobacterales bacterium | reverse complement strand
GGACCCGCACCAACCTCGGGTCCCGGGCCGCCAGCCCGAGCATCTGGTTGCGGGCCTCCATCAAGGCTTCGTGGCCCAGCCCGCCCCGGTCCTGCAACTGAAAGTCGAAGCCCCCGGCGCGTCCCAGCTCCAGGACCGCGGGCGGCGGGAACGCGAACACCCTGGCGTTGCGCAGCTGGGAGAACTTGGCCATGGCCCGTCCCACCAGGGCGTTTACTTTCAGGTGTGCTCCGGGGCGCAGGTCCCAATCCTTGAGCATGACAAACCCCAGCCCCACGTTCTGCCCGGCGCCGGCAAAGCCCCGGCCCGCCACCGTGAAAATAGATTTCACCGCGTCCTTCTCATCCTCCAGAAAATGGTGCCGGACTTTATCCAGGACCTCCTGGGTCTGCTCCAGGGTCGAACCCGACGGCAGCATCGCCTGGACATACATGACGCCCTGGTCCTCATCGGGGAGATAGGCGGTGGGCATGCGCATAAACAGGAAGCCCAGGACCGCCACGATCAGCAGGTAAACGATCAGGTAGCGGAGCCTTCTGCCGATGATCCGGCCCACCATCTGCTGGTATTTGTCCCGGGTCCACACAAAGGCCCGGTCGAACCAGCGGAAAAACGGCCGGAACAGAAAAAAACCGGACTCCGCCGCGCCGTGCCCCTGGCCCACCGGCTTTAAGAGCGAGGCGCAGAGCACCGGCGTCAGGATCAGGGCCACCACCACCGACAGCAGCATGGCCGCGATGATGGTGACGGAAAACTGGCGGTAAATGACCCCGGTGGAGCCGCCGAAAAAGGCCATGGGCCCGAACACCGCGGCCAGCACCAGCCCGATGCCGATCAGGGCGCTGGTGATCTCGCCCATGGACTTGCGGGTGGCCTCCTTGGGCGGCAGCCCCTCCTCGCTCATGACCCGTTCCACGTTTTCCACCACCACGATGGCGTCGTCCACCAACAGGCCGATGGCCAGCACCATGGCGAACATGGTCAGCATGTTGATGGAAAAGCCGAACAGTCCCAGGACCGCGAAAGTCCCCAGGATGACGACCGGCACCGCCAACGTGGGAATCAGCGTGGCCCGGAAGTTCCCCAGGAAAAGATACATCACCAGAAAGACCAGCAGAATGGCCTCCAGCAGGGTCCAGACCACCTCGTCGATGGCCACCCGCACGAAGGGCGTGGTGTCATAGGGGTAGATGGCCTTCATGCCCGGAGGGAAATACCTGGACAGCTCCTCCATCTTGGCCTTGATGGCATCCGCGGTGGCCAGCGCATTGGCGCCCGCGGCCTGCCGCACGGCCAGGGCGGACCCCGGTTGGCCGTTGTAGAGCACCTTGCTGCCGTAGCGTTCGGTGCCCAGCTCCGTCCGCCCCACGTCCCGCACCCGGATGATGGAGCCGTCGGGGTTGATCCGCAGGGGGATGGCCGCGAACTCCTCCGTGGTCTTGAGCAGGTTCTGGACGATGATGGAGGCGTTCAGCCGCTGGCCTTCCACCGCGGGTATGCCGCCGAACTGGCCCGCGGACACCTCCACGTTGTAGGCCTGCAACCCCTTGATGACATCGTCCATGGTCAGTCGGAAGTCAGTCAACTTATCCGGATTGATCCAGACCCGCATGGCATACTGGGACATGAAGGTTTCCACTTCCCCCACGCCGGGCACCCGGGCCAGGACCTGCTCGATGTTGGCCTGGGCGTAATCCGCCAGGTCGAATTCATCCATGCTGCCGTCTTCCGAGGTCAGACCCACGATAAGGAGCCAATTGCGGGTGGACTTGCTGACCTTGACCCCCTGGCGCTGCACCACGTCGGGCAAACTGTCCATGGCCAGCTGGAGCTTGTTCTGCACCTGAGCCCAGGCCAGGTCTGGATCGGTTCCGGGCGCAAAGGTGAGCTCGAGTCTTCCGACCCCGGAGGCGTCGCTTTTGGCGGACATGTACAGCAGCTTGTCAAAGCCGGTCATCTTCTGTTCGATGATCTGGACCACGCTGTTTTCCACGGTTTCCGCCGAGGCCCCGGGGTAAAAGGCGTCGATGGCGATGGACGGCGGCGCGATGGGCGGATACTGGGAGATGGGCAGATTGTAGATAGCCAGCCCGCCCGCCAGCATCATGACGATGGCGATGACCCAGGCGAAGACCGGACGGTCCAGGAAGAAGTTCGATAACATCAAGGTTCTCCGTCAGTTCGAGGCCGCGGGACGGGGTTTGGCATCCGGAACTTCGGCGCCGGCCTGGGGGCCGGCCCAGGGAACGGCCTTGACCGCGGCGCCCGGCCGCACGTTCATCCTGCCCTCGACGATCACGCGGTCCCCGGGCGACAACCCGGATGACACCAGCCATTGATTGCCGATGGCGCGGTTGAGGTTCAGCAGCCGCTGCTCGACCTTGCCGCCTTCGTCCACCACCAGGGCGATGGGTTCCCCCTTGAAATTGCGGTCCACTCCCTGTTGAGGCACCAGGATGGCCTTCTCCGCGATACCCTCCTGGACCACGGCCCGCACGAACATGCCCGGCAGGAGGAGGTGGTCGGGATTGGGGACCACGATGCGCAGGGTGAACGAGCCCGTGGCCTGGTCCACCGTGATGTCCCGGAATTGCAGGATGCCTTTTTGGGGATAGGGGGTGCCGTCTTCCAGGAGGATTTGGACTTGGCGGCCGTTTTTGCCGTCCTTGGTGAGCCGCCCGCTTTCCAGGTGGCGTTTCAAGCGCAGCAGCTCGGCGGAGGTTTGAGTAACATCCACGTAAATGGGATCGAGTTGCTGAATGGTGGCCAGGGACGCGGGCTGGTACGCGGTCACCAGCGCGCCGTCCGTGACGCTGGACTTGCCGATGCGCCCGGGGATGGGCGCGGTGACCCGGGTGTAGCCCAGGTTGATGCGGGCTTCTTCCACCTTGGCTTGCCAATACTGGATTTCGGCCCGGGCCTGTTCCATGGCCGCGGCCGCGTCATCGTAATCCTGTTTACTGACCGCCTTGTCCGCCAGCAATTCCCGGCAGCGATCGGCCCCCAGGCGCAGGGACGGCAGGTTGGCTTGGGCCTTGCC
>CAZLRL010000409.1:0-3076 GCA_964561645.1 uncultured Desulfobacterales bacterium | reverse complement strand
CCGGACAGCCTTAAGGGATTGGGAATGGGGGTGTGGGGGAGGGGGCCAGGGTTTGCGACCCCTGGCCCCCTCCCCCACAAAAATTGCTTTATACTTGGTCACACCCGGGAAGCCAGGCGCAGCCGCGTGCCTTCCCGCACCACGAACCCTTCGGCCAGCAGTTGCTCCAGCGCGGTCCCGGTCCGGGCCCGGCTTTGGCCGATGTCCCGGGCCAGTTCCTCCAGGGAATCAGCCGGTGCGGTCAGCAGGGTTTTCAGGATCAGGCTGCGCACCTCCCGGTTGGAGCCGCTGAAGGGACTTTGCCGGGCGTAGTGGGCGCTGCGCCGGTTGGGATTGGGGCCAAGCTTCTTGAGGGCCGCCCCATAGTCCATGAGCGCATAATACCACTCCCGGACCCGCTTCCGGTCCAGGGTTTCCGCCACCAGGGGGAGGATGTCCCGGTCCTTTATACCATTTTGTTCGGGGAAAAAGAAATGCAGGAAAACCCGGCGGATGTTGGTTTCGATAAAGACCACCGGTTGCTCAAAGGCGAAGGCCAACAGGGCCCCCGCGGTGGCCGGACCGATGCCGGGCAGGGCCCGCAGGTCCTCGTCGCGGTCCGGCAGGCGGCCGCCCCACTCGGTCACCACCGCCTGGGCCAGGCGCTTCAGGGCCAGGGCCCGGCGGTTGTAGCCCAAGCCCTGCCAAAGCGCCAGAACCTGGGCCCAGGGCGCCCGGGCCAGGCTGGGAAAATCCGGAAAATGCCTCAAAAACGGGCCGTATTTGCCCAGAACCCGCTCCACCTGGGTTTGTTGTAACATAATTTCCGAGACCAGAATGTGGTACGGGTCCCGGGTCTGGCGCCAGGGCAGCTCCCTTTTGTGGGCCCGGTAGTGCCGGTAAATGATCTCCCGCCAGCGCTCCACCTCGCCCGGGGAGAGCCCGGGATGTAACGAACGGCCGTCTGGTTGATTCCGGATTTCAGCCTTTCTCAGGGTTATTTAAGCCTCCTGCGGACAAAAAGCTGCTCGGCACCAGACCAGGTCCTCAAGGAGCCTTTTCCAGCTCCTGCATGTACTCCTTGGGGGCCATAAAGCCCACAAACCGATGTTTTTCTTCCCCCTCCGGGGTAAAAACCAGGGTGGTGGGCGTTCCCCGGACCCCGTACTTTTGCACCAGGTCCATATGGCTGCGCCCCTCCAGGCGTACGGGGATAAAACGTTCATTCAAGGTCTGGGCTACTTCGGGATTTTCATGGGTCTCACGGACCAATCGGCTGCAATGAGGTCACCCATCCATGTAGAATTCCAGGGCTACAGGCCGGCCTTCTTTCTTGGCCTCCTCCAACGCCTGGGACCAGTCGTCGCGCCACTGCACTGATTCTGCCATATACTCCTCCTTAGAAATGATGGTCAAGGATAACCGGTATCCCGGTTTATTTTCGGAGCTCCTCCACGGTACAGGCCTCACCGAGGCCCCCAGCCTGCTGTCAGCAGCCCGGCTCTCCCGGGTGTCCGCAACACCAGCTCAGATGTCGAATTTTGCGCCAGTTGTTCCGAAACAGCAAGCTTACTTTGGTGGGCCAAGGCATAGGTCCCCGCAGATTGCTGAAAAAAGCTCGGATACTGGGCCGGACCTGTTTCATGGAAAGCCTCGAGTTATTCTCCATACCGGAGCAGGCTTCTCTATTCCCCCGCCGGCGGAAAACAGCCTGTCTTGAAAAAATAATGCACCCATACCCGGTAGGCAATGACCCACCAAATAAAAGTCAGGGCCTACCCAAGATAATTTTCACCGGGTCAGGGGTTTCGACGGCAATGGGGTGGTTGGTAAAATTGGTAACAAAGGTGGGAATGAACCTGTTACTCATAAGTGGATGGGGTCACCTGCCGCCCTCTCAATCCCCGCCCCCAGCCCCGCTTTCCCGCAGCCGCTGCCAATCCGCGGCGATCTCCGCGGCCATGTGGTCGTAGGTGCGGATCTGGGAAGCGTGGCGGCAGCCCTGGCGGGCGATCTGTTCCCGGCGTTCCCGGTCGGCCAGGAGCGCGGCCAGTTGTGCCTGCATGTCCGTCAGATCGGCCGCGGCCACAAATTCCTCCCCGGGTGTGAGCAGCCGCGCCGCATCGCCGGCGTGGTCGGTGAGCAGACAGGTGCCGGTGGCCGGGATTTCCAGCAGGCGCATGTTGGCTCCCTGGCTTTCCCCCGGTTTATCGCCCCAGACCGAGATATTGACGGCCACCCGGGTTTGATTGTAGAGGCGGTTCAGGGCCTCGCCCCAGAGTTCCCGGCCCTGCACCCGCCACCACAGTCCCGGCTGGCGATAGACCTTCTTGCGCCAGCGGGGCCCGTAGATGGCGAAATTTTGGGATATCCGGGCCAGGCCCTCGACGTAGCGCTGCCGCCGGGGGTGCCACTGGCCCACAAAACACCAGTCATAGACCTGGGGCAGACCCATAGGGTAAAACAGGCTGGTGTCCAGGGCGTGCAGCAACAGGCTGGTGTTATAAAAACCCAGGGCCCGGGCCCGCTCCAGGCTCAGGGAGGAGAAAAAGTAGGTATGATGGTAGTAGGGCAGTTCGGGCTCGATCTCCGCAAACCGGCTTTCGGATTCGGTGTGCCAGCAGAAAACCGTGGTCATTTCCCGCAGCGCCGCCAGGGTCTCCAGCTTGAAGCGCAGCCCCCGGGTCAGGAAAACCAGGTCCGGCTGAAATTCCCGGCAGAGTTCCAGGAACTTGCGGTTGCGGTATTCTTTGTGGGACAGGGGGTGGTCCTCGAAATAGTTGACCCCCTTGGGCAGAAGGCGCAAATTGTGGGCCAGGTGATTGAGCTGGTGGATAACATAGCGGTCAAAGCGGCTGTTGACCAGGTGGGACATGAAGACCCGGGTCTGGCTGCCCTGCGCTTCGAAGGCCCGGGCCAGACCCTGGCCCACCGGCGGCCGGGGGATGTTCACCACGATGACGACGCGTCGGGGAAACTGTGACAATCAGAAACTCCATACCGCGAGATCACAACTCCCGCCCGTTTTTTTTATCGAAACACAGAGGCTCTTGCAAAAGTCATTTTTGTCATCCTGAGCGAAGCGAAGGATCTAGAT
>CAZLRL010000408.1:0-3077 GCA_964561645.1 uncultured Desulfobacterales bacterium | reverse complement strand
ACCACCGCATCAACATCATCGACACCCCGGGGCATGTGGATTTCACCATCGAGGTGGAGCGCAGCCTCCGCGTCCTGGACGGGGTGGTGGCCCTGTTCGACGCGGTGGGCGGCGTGGAACCCCAGTCCGAGACCGTGTGGCGCCAGGCGGATCGCTACCGCGTGCCGCGTCTGGCCTTTGTCAATAAAATGGACCGGGTGGGGGCTGATCTCCTGCGCTGCCGGGACATGATGCGGGAGCGTCTGAATGCCAACCCGGTGCTGGTGCAGTTGCCTCTGGGAGAGGAAGACCGCTTCCAGGGGATTATAGATTTAATCGGTATGCAGGCCCTGGTTTACCGGCAGGAGACCCAGGGTTTGGAATTTGACCAGGTGGACATTCCGGCGGAATACCTGGACCAGGCCCGGAACTATCGCAGCGAGATGCTGGAGGCCCTGGCCGAAGTGGACGACGAGATCATGGAACGCTTCCTGGCCGACGAAGAGGTCCCCGCCGACATGGTCAGGCAGGCCCTGCGCCGGGGCACCCTGGCCTTGAAGCTCGTCCCCACGCTGTGCGGCTCCGCCTTCAAAAACAAGGGCGTCCAACCCCTGCTGAACGCGGTGGTGGATTTTCTGCCTTCCCCCGCGGACGTGCCCCCCATAAAAGGGGTCAATCCCCAGGGGGAGATCGAGGAGCGCCCGGCGACGGATGAGGCGCCTCTGACGGCCCTGGCCTTCAAGCTCCTGACCGACCCCTATGTGGGTCATCTTACCTTTTTGCGTATCTATTCCGGGGTCTTGAAATCCGGCTCGGCCGTGCTCAACGCCACCAAAGGCACCAAGGAGCGCATCGGTCGACTCCTCAAGATGCACGCCAATAAACGGGAAGAAATCGGTGAAGCCTTTGCCGGGGAAATCGTCGCGGCCGTGGGGTTGCGCCAGACCACCACGGGTGACACCTTAAGTGACGAACGCCACCCCATCACCCTGGAAAACCTGTGGATTCCCCAACCGGTCATCGACATCGCCATCGAGCCCAAGACCAAGGCGGATCAGGACAAGCTGGGCACAGCCCTGTCCCGCGTCTCGGCCGAGGACCCCTCTTTTCGCGTCCAGACCGATCCTGAAACCGGGGAGACCATTATTTCCGGCATGGGGGAATTGCACCTGGAGATTATCGTGGACCGCCTGACCCGGGAGTTCAAGGTGGACGCCCGCGTGGGACGGCCCCAGGTGTCCTACCGGGAAACCATCACCGAACCGTCCCGGGCCGAAGGCCGTTTTGTGCGTCAGACCGGCGGGCGGGGCCAATACGGCCACGTGTGGTTGAATGTGGAGCCCTTGCCGGCCGGCAGCGACGTGGTTTTCGAGAACAAGATTGTGGGCGGGGTGGTGCCCAAAGAGTTTATTTCCGCGGTGGAACGAGGGGTGAAAGAGGCAGCCAAAACCGGCATCATGGGCTACCCCATGGTAGACCTGTTGGTCCAACTGGTGGACGGCTCCTATCACGAAGTGGACTCCTCGGAACGGGCCTTCAAGATTGCCGGGTCCATGGGCTTCAAAGAAGCGGCCCGTAAGGCCCATCCGGTGCTGCTGGAGCCGGTTATGTCTCTGGAGGTGGTGACTCCGGAAGAATATGTCGGCGAAGTCATCGGCGAAGTCAATTCCCGGCGGGGCCGGATTCTCGGTATGGAAAGCCGGGGCGCCATCCAGACCATCCAGGCGCAGGTGCCCCTGGCCACCATGTTCGGGTATGCCACGGTGCTGCGCAGCTCCACCCAGGGGCGGGCCACCTTTACCATGCAATTTGATCATTACGAACCTGTTTCCGCCGCGCTGGCGGAAGAGATACTGGGCCGGCGGCAGGCACGCGCCTGACCCTGCAGATTTTTGGGAGGAATGCTCCATGGCCAAGAAGAAGTTTGAGCGCACCAAGCCGCATGTGAATGTGGGGACCATCGGTCACATCGACCATGGCAAGACGACGCTGACCGCGGCCATCACCAAGCATTTGGCCAAGAAGGGCATGGCCAGTTTCATCCCCTTCGACGAGATTGACAAGGCCCCGGAGGAAAAAGAGCGGGGCATCACCATCGCCCTGGCCCATGTGGAATACGAGACCGCTAACCGGCACTACGCCCACGTGGACTGTCCGGGTCACGCCGACTACATCAAGAACATGATCACCGGCGCGGCCCAGATGGACGGGGCCATTTTGGTGGTGGGTGCGGACGACGGCCCCATGCCCCAGACCCGGGAGCACATCCTGCTGGCCCGTCAGGTCGGGGTCCCCTTTATCGTGGTGTTCTTGAACAAGGTGGACATGGTGGACGACCCGGAGCTCATCGAGCTGGTGGAATTGGAGCTCAGGGAGCTCTTGAGCAAGTATGATTTTCCCGGGGACGACATCCCCATCATCAAGGGCAGTGCGCTCAAGGCCCTGGAGTCCGACGACCTCGACAGCGACGACGTCAAGCCCATTTTCGAGCTCATGGAGGCGCTGGACACCTACATTCCGGAGCCGGTGCGGGACATTGACAAGCCCTTTTTGATGCCCATCGAAGACGTGTTTTCCATTTCGGGGCGGGGCACGGTGGTCACCGGCCGGGCCGAACGGGGCGTCGTCAAGATCGGCGACGAAGTGGAGATCGTGGGTTTTGCCCCCACCGAGAAGACGGTGTGCACCGGGGTGGAGATGTTCAGAAAGACCCTGGACACGGGCCAGGCGGGGGACAACGTCGGTCTGCTGCTCCGGGGCATCAAAAAAGACGAAGTGGAGCGGGGCCAGGTGGTGGCCAAGCCGGGTTCCATCACGCCCCACACCAAGTTCAAGGCCGAGGTCTATATTTTGACCAAGGAGGAAGGCGGGCGGCACACGCCGTTTTTCACCGGGTATCGGCCCCAGTTTTATCTGCGCACCACCGACGTCACCGGCGTGGTGAAGCTGCCCGACGGGGTGGAGATGGTGATGCCCGGAGACAACGTTTCCATGGAAGTCTCCCTGATCACCCCGGTGGCCATCGAAAAAGAGCTGCGCTTTGCCATCCGGGAAGGCGGCCGCACTGTCGGCGCCGGCGTGGTCAGCGATATTATTGA
>CAZLRL010000407.1:0-3078 GCA_964561645.1 uncultured Desulfobacterales bacterium | reverse complement strand
ATGGAGATAGCCGAGGAGCGGCCCTGGGAAGATATTCTGGGCATAAGCTACCGGCAGAACGGCCGCATCCGGCACAACGACGACCGGCCCTTCATCGAGGACCTGGACGCGCTGCCCTTTGTCACCGAGATTTATCACCGGGATCTGCGGATGGAAAATTATAAAATCCCTTATCTCCGGTATCCCTATCTTTCCATTTACACCGGGCGGGGCTGCCCCCATCAATGCGTCTACTGTTTGTGGCCCCAGACCTTCACGGGGCGGCGCTACCGGGTGCGCAGTGTTCAGAACGTGTTGACGGAAGTGCGCCAGGCCCTGGAACTTTTCCCCCAGACCGTGGAAGTTTTCTTCGACGACGACACCTTCACGGCCAACTCGGACCGGGCCCAGGAAATGGCCCGGGCCCTGGCTCCCCTCAAATGCATGTGGTCGGCCACCGGGCGGGTGAACACCAGCTATGAAACTCTGAAGGCCATGAAGGAAGGGGGTCTGCGCCTCCTGGTGGTGGGCTTCGAGTCGGGGGATCCCCAGGTGCTGAAAAATATCAAAAAGGGGTCCACTCCGGAGATGGGCCGCCGCTTCATGCGCTGGTGCAAGGAGTTGGGGATCACGGTGCACGGCACCTTCATGGTGGGGCTGCCCGGGGAAAGCCAGGAGTCCATCAAGGCCTCCATGCGCTTTGCCTGCGAACTGGACCCGGATACCATCCAGGTGTCTCTGGCCTCGCCCTATCCGGGGACGGAATTTTACGATTTTTGTAAAGAAAAGGGCTACCTGGTGGACCAGAACCTGGTCAACGGCTCCACCGGCTACCAGCAGTGCGTGGTGGACTATCCCGGCCTGGCCGCGGGGGACATCTTCAACGCGGTGTCCCGTTTTTACCGCCGCTTCTATTTCCGGCCCCAGGCCCTGGTCCGCATCACCCGGAGCATGATTAAAGATCCGGTGGAACGGCGCCGGTTTTTGCAGACCGGGCAGGAATTCCTCACGTTTCTGTTCCGCCGCCGACAAGGAAAGGAAGAGACCCCCGGCCTCGGCCCCAGCTGCTCATGACCGGCAAGGAATTGGTCCGACTGGCTTTGGGAGGAGGCCCGGGCTTCCTGCAACTGGCAGTCACCAACGCCTGCAACGCCCATTGCCGCTTCTGTAGTTTTCCCCATATTCCCCGGTCGGACTGGTGCATGGCCGACCCGGTCCGTCTGGGCCGGGGTCTTGGGGCCATGCAGCGGGCCGGTATCCGGTATGTCTGTTACACCGGCGGGGAACCCCTGCTCTATCCCGGTCTGTTGGACTCCCTGGCTCAGGCCGGGGAGCTGGGGCTGGATACCCTCCTGGTCACCAACGGCGTCCTGCTCGCTCCCAGTCTCATCCAGGACTTGCAGGCAGTAGGCCTGAACACCCTGATCATTTCCATCGACGCCGCGTCCGAGGAGGCCCATGACCGCCACCGGGGAGTGCCCGGCCTTCTCTCCCACATAAAAGAGATGCTGCCCCTGATCCGGCAGGCCGGCCTGAAAGCCGTGGCTTCCGTGACTTTGAGCCGCCTGGTGGACGATCTGGACGCGTTGGCCTATTTTGTCCGGGGGCTGGGTTTTACCCAATTGACTTTCTCCTACCCCTTGACCGGGCTGGAATCCTCCTACCTCGGGTTTGCCGACCACCATCTGGTGAATTTTTCCCCGGAAGAACTGGATCGGCGATTCTGCCAGATTCTGGACCTCAAAACCCGCTCGCCCCTCATCATCCTGAATCCCCGGGTGGCGGTGGAAGAGGCTCGCCGCCAGCTGCGGGGTCTTCCCAGCCGCTTCCCGTGCCTGGCGGGGTATAAATATTTTTTTGCAGACTGGCGCCTGGAGGTTTACCGCTGCCACTTTCTCGGCGACACCCTGGGGCCCCTGGAGGAAATCGACCGCCTGACCCCCATCCGGAATAGTTGTAACGCCTGCAACATCGACTGCTACCGGGACCCCAGCGTTTTTCAGTACGTGGCGGTGTCCCTGGCGGACACCCTGGCCGCCTGGCGCCAAGGGGAGGTCATCCGGGGGTTCAAGTTTCTGTTTAGCCCGCAAAATTTTGTCTCCCTCCTCTCCCTCATGGAAGGGCGGCATTGGATGCGCTAACCGCCAAAAATCGACGGGATCGCGCCACCGGGGCGGGTCCGGGGCAATCTGCCCGCCGGGTCCTGTTCACTGCCGATGATTTCGGCCTCTCCCCCAGTCTCAACCAGGCGGTGGCCCGGGCCCATGGTTTCGGGCTGCTGCGCAATGCCAGCTTGATGCCGGCCGCCCCGGGTTCAGGCCAGTCACTGGCCCTGGCCCGGCAATTCCCCGGTCTTTGCCTGGGGGTGCATCTGACCCTGATTCAGGGGCGGGCCGTGCTGCCGCCCTACACCCTGCCCCGCCTGGTGGATGAAGAGGGCCGTTTCTCCTCGGACCCGGTGGGCACCGGCTGGCGCTACTTTTTTGACACCCGCCTTCTCCCCGAGATCCGCCGGGAGCTGGCGGCCCAGATCGAGGCGGTCTTGGCGGCCGGGCTAAAGGTGTGGCACCTGAACGGCCACCTGAATTTGCACCTCCACCCCCGCCTAGCACCCCTGGTGGTGAATTTGGCCCGGGAATACGGCGTCCCGGCCCTGCGCCTGGCCCGGGAGGATTGGCGCACCACTGCGGCTCTGGCGCCGGGTAACCCCTTCCCCAAGGCCGCGCTGGGGGTCATTTTCGCGCTTCTATCCCAGCGGGCCCGGGCGTTGGCGATAGACGCGGGCCTGGTGGTCAACGATCATCTTTTCGGCCTTACCAACCCCGGCCGCGTCACCGAGGCTTTTCTGGTGCACCTGGTCCCCCGCCTGCAGCCGGGTCTGACGGAAATTTACAGCCATCCGGCCCTGGCTGCGGACCCCGCGCTGGTCCAGGCCGCGCCTGATTACAGGCGCCTGGAGGAGTTCCAGGCGCTGGTGAGTCCCCGTCTGCAGGAGGCCCTGGCGCGGCAGGGGGTAGAGGTGACGGATTTTCGGGAGGTTAGCGAGAGGCGGGGGCGGGCTGCGGGCCAATTTTCCCCTTGACAAGCCCGGACAGATAA
>CAZLRL010000406.1:0-3087 GCA_964561645.1 uncultured Desulfobacterales bacterium | reverse complement strand
TCTCGGGTGTGGCGGTGCGGCCGGTGCCGATGGCCCACACGGGCTCGTAGGCCACCACCAGGCGCGCCGTCTCCGCGGCCGGGAATCCCGCCAGCCCCTGCCGCACCTGGGTTTCCACCACCTGGAGGGTCCGCCCGGCCTCCCGTTCCTCCAGGGTTTCGCCGACGCACATGATGGGGTTCAGGCCCGCCTGCAGAGCGGCCAATACCTTGCGGTTCACCATCTCGTCGGTGTCGCCGAAATGCTGGCGCCGCTCGGAGTGGCCCACAATCACATAGGTGCAGCCCACGTCCGCCAGCATGCCCGGCGCGATGGCCCCGGTGTAAGCCCCTTTTTCCTCCCAGAAGGTGTCCTGCGCCGCGAGTTTGACGGGCGAGCCCTCCAATTCCTTGGCCACCGCGGCCAAAGCTGTATAGGGCGGGCCCAGAACCACTTCGGCCCTAGTTTGTGGTCCCACGCCCCGGACGATTTCCCGGGCCAACTCCCGGGCCTCGGCCAGGGTCTTGTGCATCTTCCAGTTGCCGGCCATCATTGGGGTGCGTTCAGACATCGGGGTGCCTCTTGGCCCAATCTTCCAGGGCCTTGATGCCAGGGAGTTTTTTGCCTTCCAAGAGTTCAATGAACGCGCCGCCGCCGGTGGACACATAGGAAAATTTCTGGAATTCCCCGGCCTTGTGCAGCGCGATATCGGTGTCGCCGCCCCCCACGATGGTGAGGGCATAGAGATCCGCCACCTTGTGGACCATGGCCATGGTGCCCCGGCTGAAGGGGTCCATCTCGAAGGCGCCCATGGGCCCGTTCCAGATAATGGTCTGGGCGTTTTGCAGGGCCTCGCCGAACAGGGTCACCGTGGCCGGCCCGATGTCCGCGATGGTCCATTCTTCGGGGACTTCCTGGACCGGGGTGATCTTGGTCTGGGCCCGACGGTCCAGTTTGTCGGCGACCACCACGTCCACGGGCAGATAAAATTTCACCTTCCGTTTTTTGGCCTCGGTCATCAATTTTTCCGCGGTCTTGATAAGGTTGTCGTCCACTAGAGACTTGCCCACCTCGTAGCCCTGGGCCTTGAGAAAGGTGTTGGCCATGGCGCCGCCGATGATCATTTTGTCCACTTTTTTCACGAGGTTGACCAGGGCCCCCAGTTTGCTGGAGACTTTGGCGCCGCCGATCAGGGCGGCCAGGGGCCGGGCCGGATCCTCCATGCTGCGGTGGAAATAAAGCACTTCGTCCCGCATGAGAAAACCGGCCACGCAGATGGGGGCGTAGTGGGTGACGGCATCCACCGAGGCGTGGGCCCGATGGCCCACCGCGAAGGCGTCGTTGATATAGACGTCCACGTCTTTGACCAGCTCCTGGGCGAAGTCCGGGTCGTTGGCCACCTCGCCGGGATGAAAGCGCAGGTTTTCGAGCAGGAGTACGTCGCCGGGCTCCATTTCGGCTTTCATGCGGTCCACTTCGGGCCCCACCACGTCCGGCGCCAGCTTGACCTTACGGTGCAGGCGGTAGGCCAGGCGGCGGGACACGGGCACCATGTTGAATTCCTCGGACGGCTTGCCCTCGGGCCGGCCCAAATGGGAGGCTACAATGACCTTGGCCTCTTCCTCCAGGGCGTAATTAAGGGTGGGCAGCACCGCCCGGATGCGGGTGTCGTCGGTGATATGGCGGTTGCGATCCAGGGGCACGTTGAAGTCTACGCGGATGAACAGGGTTTTTTGTTTGATGTCGACTTCGTCGATATACTTGACTTTGATTTCTTGTTTGGCCATTACCTGCTCCCCATGTATACCGCCAGATCCAGCATGCGGTGCGAGAATCCCATTTCATTATCATACCAGGACATCACCTTGACCATATTGCCGCCCATGACGTTGGTCAGTTCGGCATCGACGGTCGAGGAAAAGGA
This sequence comes from uncultured Desulfobacterales bacterium, assembly GCA_964561645.1. Taxonomy (GTDB): domain Bacteria; phylum Desulfobacterota; class Desulfobaccia; order Desulfobaccales; family 0-14-0-80-60-11; genus JBGSLA01. The sequence goes on along the minus strand of CAZLRL010000406.1, from coordinate 1,184 downwards.
CGAGCCGTTGTAGTCGATGGACACCAGGGGCTCGGTGGACACCCGGAGGACCCCTTTCAAGTCACCTTCCTGTGCAGTTAAAAAGGCCTGGTTGACTTCCTCCCTGGAGGTGGCCCGCCCCACGGTGCAGACAAAATCAATGATGGAAACATTAGGAGTGGGAACCCGGATGGCCAAACCATCCAGGCGTCCTTTCAGGTCCGGGATGACCTCGGTCACCGCGCGGGCCGCGCCGGTGGAAGTGGGGATCATGGAAAGGGCTGCGGCCCGGGCCCGGCGTAAGTCACTGTGGGAGCCGTCCAGGAGACGCTGGTCCATGGTGTAGGAGTGCACTGTGGTCATGTGGCCGTGTTCGATTTCGAAGTTTTCGTGCAGCACCTTGACCACCGGGGCTAGACAGTTGGTAGTACAAGAGGCGTTGCTCACCACAAAATGCTTGGCGGGATCAAAGGTCTTATGGTTGACCCCATAAACAAAAGTGGCGTCGATTTTTTTTCCGGGCGCGGCAAGGATCACCCGCTTGGCGCCGGCCTCCAGGTGACCGGAAACGCTGGCTCGGTCCCGGAAGGCGCCGGTGGATTCGAGGACCACTCTGATGTCCATTTCTTTCCAGGGCAGTTTTTCCGGATCATCTATCTGAGTCAGGTGGACTTCCTTGCCGTTGATAATGAGGCCATCCGATTTGGCCTCCACGGTGCCGGGGAAAAGACCATGGACTGAGTCATGGCGGAGCAGATGGGCGTGAATTTCCGCACCGGCCCGGCTGTTGATAGCGACCAGTTCCACATCCTTGTCTTCGGTGGCGATGATCCTGGCCAGGCAGCGGCCGATGCGGCCAAAGCCGTTAATCGCGACTCTGATGGGCATGCATCCTCCTTGTGCTTGGTTGGCCCGGCCAAGCTGCGAGCTTGGGTTCAAAAAATTTTACTTAATGTAATCACAAGATTTGGGGCCGTCAATGATTTTTGGACAGTTGGGGGGGACCGCCGGCGGTCATATCTTGTTTTTTCGAGATGATGAGCATAAAATCCCTTGATTAGTAGAGTTGGGATCAAAAAGAGGGAGTCTTTTACAGAGAATCGATTTTGGCAGCAGGCCTATTTTTCCCGAATTAAAACGGGGGGGAGGAGAATTTGGGCCGCCCAGGCCGCTATTCTTTCTCGAGGCTATGACAAAATTTTTCC
>CAZLRL010000405.1:0-3096 GCA_964561645.1 uncultured Desulfobacterales bacterium | reverse complement strand
AGCGGTACGGGCCGCAGAGCACGGCGCAGATCATCACCTTCGGCACGCTGCAGGCGCGCAACTGCGTGCGCGACGTCGGGCGCGTGCTGGGGGTGGACCTGAAGAAAGTGGACCGCGTCGCCCGGATGCTGCCCGCCGGCCCGGGGGCCACCCTGGAGGGGGCGCTGGAGCACAACACCGAGCTGAGGAGCCTGGCCCAGAGCGACGATGACGTGGCCCGCATCATCGAGTTCGCCCAGAACGTGGAGGGCCTGCCCCGCCACGCCTCCACCCACGCGGCCGGGCTGGTCATCGCCGACCGCCCCCTGGTGGACTACCTGCCCCTCTACAAAGGCTCCAAAGGTGAGCTGGTCACCCAGTTCGACATGAAAGGGGTCGAGCGGGTGGGGCTGGTCAAGTTTGACTTCCTGGGCCTGCGCACCCTGACGGTGATCAGTCAGGCGGAGCGTTTCCTCCGTCAGAGCCACGACCCCAACTTTGACATCCACACCATCCCCCTCGATGATGAGCCCACCTTGGCTCTGCTCCAGGCCGGCAACACCGCGGGCGTCTTTCAACTGGAAAGCGACGGCATGCGGGCATTGATGATGCGCCTTAAGCCCACCAGCTTCGAAGACATCATCGCCCTGGTGGCCCTCTACCGCCCCGGTCCCATGGAAAGCGGCATGCTGGACGATTTTGTCCGCCGCAAGCACGGCGAGGAAGAGGTCAGCTATCCCCTCCCGGAGCTGGAACCCATTTTGCGGGAAACCTACGGGGTCATCCTCTACCAGGAGCAGGTGATGGAGATCGCGGCCACCATCTCGGGGTTTTCCCTGGCCGAAGCCGATATTTTGCGCCGGGCCATGGGCAAAAAAATCGCCGAGGTCATGGCCACCCAGAGGGAGCGCTTCGTTTCCGGCGCCCTGCAGCGCGGGTTTCCGGAGGACAAAGCCCAGGCCCTGTTCACCCTGATCGAAAAATTCGCCGGGTACGGCTTCAACAAGTCCCACAGTGCGGCCTACGCCATGGTGGCCTACCAGACCGCCTATCTCAAGGCCCATTACCCGCTGGAGTTTCTGGCCGCGCTCCTGAACAGCGAAATCAACCAGACCACGTCGCTGGCCAAACACATCATGCAGGCCCGGGAGCAGGGCTTGCTGCTGCTGCCGCCGGACATCAATCTGAGCCGCCGGGATTTCGAAGTCGAGGACGGGCGGGTGCGCTATGGCTTGTATGGCGTCAAAAACGTGGGCTCCGGGGCCATTCAGGAGGTGCTGGAAGCCCGCAAGGCCGGTCCTTTCAAGAGCTTCACCGATTTTCTCGAACGGGCCAACCTCAGCCGGGTGAACCGCAAGGTCCTGGAAGCCCTGATCCAGGCCGGGGCCTTCGATAGCGTCAATCCGGACCGGGCCCGTATGCTGGCGGGGCTGGACGTCGGTCTGGACCGGGCCCAGCGGGCCAAAAGCCTGCAGGCCCTGAAGCAGATGTCCATGTTTGGGGCCCTGGAGGCTGCGGTCACCGATGACTGGCTGCCCGAGGTCCCGGAGTGGGAAGAGTCGGAAAAGCTGGCCAAAGAAAAGCAGGCCCTGGGGGTCTACCTCAGCGGCCACCCCCTGGACTCCTACCGCCATATCCTTAAAAGCTGGGTCAAAGTGACGACCGCCGACCTGCCGGACACGCCGGACGGCGAGAGCATCGCCCTGGGGGTGGTGGTCACCGCGGCCAAAGAAAAGGTCAGCAAACGGGGGGGCCGGGTGGCCATCCTGACCGTGGAGGATCTCACCGGCTCGGTGGAGGTGCTGGTGTTCGGCGAGATTCTCGATAAGGTGGCGCCCTGGCTGAGCCAGCCCAGTTTGCCCTTGTGGCTCAAGGGCGACGTGGTCCAGGAGGAGCGGGGCACCAAGGTCGTGGCCCGGGAAGTGGCGCCGTTGGGGACCTCCCTGCCCCGCTGGCCGGCCCGCCTGGATCTGAAACTTCAGGCCGACACCGTCAGCCGCGAACAGTTGCTGGCGCTGCGGGACATCCTCGCCCGCCACCAGGGCACCGTGCCCGCGTACCTGCATTTCCTCCATCCCCAGGAAAACGGCGTTCTGGCCCTGCCGGAGTCCCTGGCCCTGACCCCGTCGGAGGAGCTGGTGGCCGAAGTCAACCGCGTTTTCGGCTATCCGGTGCTCAGTCTTTAAAAAAGCGTAACAAAGTTAGGTTGAGGGCAGGGCGGTTGTCGGGGGCATCCAGTCGTGTCCCAGAAGTATTAAACGAAATATTGCCGGGGCTCACCCGCTGGGAAGAAATTAGCCAAACCTTCAAAGCGTAGGGCGGGCGTCTCGCCCGCCGTTCTACTTGGGTGCCGTATGGTCGGCGGGCGGGACGCCCGCCCTACGGCAAATTTTATTTCCTTTTGCAAGTCTTTCACCGTTCAAACCCGACCTCCGGGGTCGACGGTAGTCCAACCTCCCTGATCTTCTTCACCCCGCGTTAACGCTCAGCTTCGGAGATCTTGTAGATAATGGGCAGTTCCACCGCCAGGCGCTCCCGCCGCAGGTCCCGGGGAAAGGGCGGGAAAGGCGCCGCGGCCAGGACGCATTGCCGAGCCTGTTCGTCCAGGAGGCTATGGCCCGAGGGCTGGACCACCTGGACGCCCTGGGACAGGGCGCCGGCCGCCGACAGGGTGAAGCGCAGGCGCACCACCCCTTCCTGGCGGCGCTGGCGGGCCCTATAAGGATATTGGCGCTGGGCCAGGATGCGGGCCCGGATGAGCTTCAGGTAGTGGCTTTGGGCCGCGACGTGGCCCCCACCGCCCAGGCCGCGCTGGCCGTAGCCCAGGACTGCACTGCTGGTGGTGCCGGTCCCGGACCCGGGGCCGGCCGCGGCCCGACCCGCCGCGGCGGTTCCACTCGGTTCGCCGCCTGACCAGCCGCGGGCCGGAGTCGGTGGGGACGCCGAGGCCGTGGCGCGGGGCGGCACCGGGGCCGGAGGGGTCGGGGGCGCCGGGGGTGAGGGCTCCGGCACCACGGGCGACGGCGCCAGGGCCCGCTGGGGCTGGGGCTGCGGCCGCGGGATGGGCCGGGCGGCCCGTTTGGGGGCCGGCTGGGGTTGGGGCTTCGCCGGCGGGGG
>CAZLRL010000404.1:0-3103 GCA_964561645.1 uncultured Desulfobacterales bacterium | reverse complement strand
CCTTCACATGTTCCTGGGCCTCTGCCAGTTCCCGGGCCGACAGCGCCGTCCACTTAACCCGGCACCTGCGGCACCAGCGCTCAATATAGCTTTCCCGGTCTTCACCCGGAGCCGCGGTGGGCTCATAGGCCAGCAGGCAGCCGTCAGCCGCCAGCCTCCGGAAAGCAAATTCCAGAAAGCGCTCTTTTTGCGCCCGGGGCAGATGATGTACGGAGAGGCCCACCCAGATCACCTCCACCGAGATGCCCGGGTCTTGAACTACCGTAAAAAAATCTTGCTGCATGAAGGTCTGGTCACACGCCAGGGGCGCGAGATTGTGGCGGGCCCAGGCCAGGGCCTCGGGAGCCAGGGCGACCCCGTAGTAGTGCTTGATGCGGCTGGTTTTTAAAACCGGGGCCATAAAGCTCCCGTCCCCGCAGCCCAGGTCCAGCAGGGAAAAATCCCGGGCAAAATTTTTCTCCAGGAATTTTTGCAACAGGCCGTAAACCTCCCGGTGAAACAGGTAGTTGTGGGCCACAATCTTTTGATATAAGCCCCAGTTGGCGAAAAACCTTTTCACTTCCTCCGTATTCTCCCGGGATTGGGGAGGCGGGTGCTTTGCCGGGTCGGTCATGGGAAACCTTGGGAGAGTCTTATCCGACGGACCGGCTGATCGCCGTCGCTTTTGACAACATACCCCAGCCGTCGCCTTTGTCCAAGGGGGGTCATCGAGGGTGGGGCCGGGAGGCAGACCCGCTTGAAAAGTGGGGCGGCAGGTCCGGGATTATGGCGTCCGGGGTCAGGTCTGGAATAACCAGGAAACGGTGTCTTGATATAGGACTTAATTTCGCACTTGCTACTTCTGTCAAAGGTAAAAGTTGTCATTCTGAGGGGAGCTTGCGACCGAAGAATCTAGAGCCCTCGCGGCGCTCAGGATGACAGAATTGATTTTCGCAGAGGTCTCAACTTTCGAGTTGCGGGTCCTCAGCACGAGGTCAGGGTCTTCAGGTGCTTCAGTTGAATGAGCTTCTCCACCTCTCGCGGCGGGAGCAGCCGCACCCGGCCCAATTGCAGGGCCGTGAAAATGACCAGGGCCGAATGTTCCAGTTTTTCCATCTTGTTGTAGGCATCCACCAGGTCCTGGCCCACGGTCACGGCGCCGTGGCGTTCCAGGATCAGGGCGTCGTAACGCTCGATGAGCCCCTGGATGGACTTGGGCACCTCCGGGGTGCAGGGCGTGGCATAGGCGGCCGTGGGGACCAGCCCCAGGGACATCACCACCTCCGGGAGGATGAACTCCTCCAGGGAAATGCCGGCCACCGAAAACGCCGTCACCAGCGGCGGATGGGCGTGAATGACCGCATTGATCTCCGAGCGCAGGCGGTACACCGCCAGGTGCATGGCCATCTCCGAGGTGGGATGGCCCTCACCCTTAATGTGCCGCCCTTCCCAATCCACCCCGATAATCTGATCGGTGCGCAAAAAGCCTTTATTAACGCCGCTGGGCGTGGCCAGCAGATAATCATCGCACTTGACGCTGACGTTGCCGTCGCAGCCGGCGATGAGATTCTTCTGGTGCATCATCCGGCAGATCATGACCATCTCTTGTTTCAAGGCCTGCTCGCGTTCCATAAAAGATCCCGTACCCGGAAGGGAAGAAATATTTTGAGCCCTCTAAACTTTAAGGCTGGAAGTCCGGCCGCGTCAGAGTGCGCTTGAGAACCAAACCGGCTCCCGCCTCAATATTGTTTGGTGACAATAACGTTTTCGATTTTGGCCAGATTCTGCAAGGCGGTGTCCGGCCGGGCCAAGGCCATCACGGTGTAGAGGCTGTCGATTATGCTGGTCTGGCACAGGCGCGAGGCCATGGCCTCCTGACGAAAGCGGGTCTCCCGGGAGGCCGTCACCAGGACCAGGTCCGCAATTTTGGTCAGGGGCGACAGGGAGTTGTTGGTGATGCACACGATCCGGGCCCCGGCCTCTTGGGCGGTTTTGGCGGTCTCCACCGTGTCCCGGGTACTGCCGGAATGGGACACGGCCACCAGGACATCGGCGGGGGTCAGGAGGGCCGCGGCCATCATCATCAGATGCGCGTCGGTCACCGCCCGCACCAGGAGTCCCAAGCGGAAAAATTTGTTGGCCGCATCCTCGACAATGGGGCCCGAAGTCCCCACCCCGATGAGCATGATCAGCCGGGCCGCCAGCAGGTTCTGGGCCGCCGCGGCCACCGCCCCCGTATCCAGGACCGCCAGGGTGTCCTGCAGGGCCGCCAGGTTGGCCTGGAAGACCTTGTGGACAATGGTGGCGGCATCGTCCCCCTCGGCCACCTCCTCGTGGAGGCGCTGCAGGGGGGTCACCAGTTCCCGGGCCAGGGCGATTTTAAAATCCTGAAAACCCCGGAAGCCCAGCAGGCGGCAGAGGCGCATGACCGTAGCTTCACTGACGCCGGCCGCCGCGGCCACCTCGTTGACCGAGGCGTAGATGGCCATCTCGGGCCGGGCCAGGACCACGTCGGCCACCTTGCGCAGGGCCGCCTTCAGGGAGCCGTAGAGACCCCGGAGGCGAATAAGGGCGCCGGCGGGCAAATCCGGGCGGGGCTGGAGAGCCGCAGAGCGATTCAGAGGCACAGCACTCCCGCAGAGCCAGGCAGAAGCCGGGCCGGAGCCCCAAAGAGGGCCAAAACCGAAACCCGGAATCCCCGGCTGAATGATGTAATGCTCATAGCACGTTTCGAATAAAAAATTAATTATTTTATGACTTAATTATCGAAAAAATTTTTAAATAGTTTAGATCATGCGTTTCACCAGGGCCAGTGCTTCCTCCCTGGTCTTCACCTGCCCTTCCCACTGGGCCTCTTCCACCGCCTCCAGCAGGCGCCGGAACTCCGGTCCCGGCGTCAGCCCCAGGGCCTTCAGGTCGTGGCCCGTCAGCAGCCGCGGCTGGTCCCGCCGGGCTGCCAGCTGCTCTTCATAAAAGCTCCAGGCCCTGTCGGCCAGTTCCCCCAGCCGGGCCTCGGCGTCCGCCGGTTTTTGGGGCCCCTGGCCCGCCAGGCTGTCGGCCAGGGCCAGGGCCAAGCCTCCGGCCAGCTCGGGGCCGGCGTCCTTGACCAGGCGTCCCAAAGCCC
>CAZLRL010000403.1:0-3112 GCA_964561645.1 uncultured Desulfobacterales bacterium | reverse complement strand
TAAGGAGTTATGACAAATCCCCCCTGACCCCCCCTTTAAAAAAGGGGGGAATTTAAGGTCTTTTGGTGCATTAAAACATGTTCGGAAAATATCACCTTATTTCAGGAAGACGACACTAGATCCTGCGCTGCGCTCAGGGTGACAAGACATTTTTCAATGGCATCTCAGAAAACAGTAAACAGACAACAGACAACCTAAAACCCATGCCCCAGATTTCCGTCATTGTTATCGCCCTGAACCAGGAGGACAACATCGTCCCGTGTCTGAAGACGGTGGGCTGGGCGGACGAGATCGTGGTGGTGGATTCCGGCAGCCGGGACCGTACCCTGGAGCTGGCCCGGGAGTTCACCGACCGGATTTTTACCATCAACTGGCCGGGGTTCGGGGCCGCCAAGAACTACGCGCTGGACCAGGCCCGGGGGGAATGGGTTTTCAGCCTGGACACCGACGAGCGGGTTTCGGAGGCCCTGCGGGGGGAGATCCTTGCCGAGACGCAGACAAAGGGGCGGTTTGCGGGCTACCGGGTGCCCCGGAAAAACTACTTCGGCGGCCGCTGGATCAGACACCTGGGCTGGTATCCGGACTACACCCTGCGCCTGTTTCGCCGGGATAAAGGCAGGTTTCGGGAGCGGGCGGTGCATGAAGAGGTGCTGGTGGACGGGCCGGTGGGGTTTTTGAACAATCCCCTGGACCATTACAGTTATGACTCGGTGAGCGATTACCTCGCCCGCCAGGACCGCTACGCCCGGCTGGCGGCCCAGGAGATGCTCCGGGAAGGCCGGCGGCCCCGAACCGGGGAGCTTTTCTGGCGGCCGGTGGGCAATTTTTTCAAGCTCTATTTTTTGCGTCGGGGATTTTTGGAAGGGAGACTGGGCTACACCCTGGCCCTGCTCTCCAGCCTGTATAATTTCCTCAAGTATTATTATCTGCGGGAACTCCTGCAGGAGGGCCACCGTGGCCGTTGATCCCACCGCCCGCCTGGCGCCCGACGCGGAGTTGGCCCCGGACGTGGAAGTGGGGCCGGGGGTCATCATCGAGGGGCCCTGCCGGATCGGCGCGGGCACCCGCATCCTGGCCCACGCGTACATCGGGCCTTACACTACTATCGGCGCCGGGAATCTCATCGGGTTCGGCGCCATTGTCGGCCATGAACCCCAGGATTACGCGTTTCAGGGGGAGGAAAGCTACACCATCATCGGCGACCACAACATCATCCGGGAGTACGCCACCATTCACCGGGGCACCAAGCCGGGGAGCGCCACCCGGGTGGGGGATCACAATTTTCTCATGGCCCTGAGCCACCTGGCCCACAACACGGTAGTGGGCGATCACGTGGTGGTGGTGAACGGCGCCCTGGTGGCGGGCTACGTGGAATTGGCCGACCGGGCCTACATCTCCGGCAACTGCGTCATCCACCAGTTTTGCCGGGTGGGCACCCTGGCCCTGATGCGGGGCGGGGCCCGCACCTCCCGGGATGTGCCGCCGTACAGCATCCTGGACGGCGACCATATCATCCGGGGGGTTAACCTGGTGGGCCTGAAACGGGCGGGGTTTACCGGCGAGCAAATCAAGCCGCTGCGCCAGGCCTTCCGGTTGCTCTTTGCCCGGCGGGGCAACCTGTCCCGGGACCTGGAACGGGTGGAAGCCGAAGTGCCCCGTACTCCGGAGGTGGCGCACCTGCTGGAATTTATCAGGTCTTCGGAACGGGGCGTGGCTTTGGGGCCGCATCACGTTCGGCAGGAGTAGCTGTAAGCTATCATTCGGTTATGAAAAGTTTCTTCGCAGCCTATCCTGGTGTGGCGGCGCCACTGGCCGTCCAAGGTCTTGGCGGGCACGGAGGCCCGCCCCCCCGAAATTTTCGGTTTATGTAGGGGGCTGCCGATTTCTAACCCCTTGATTTATTGACCTCGAGCACGTGAGAGTTATCGGTCGTGTAGGGTGCGCCTTGCGCACCATTGGTATCTAATCCAAACAGTCTTTGGATGCACAGGTGAGGACACCTGTGCCACCTGGACATCCATGAGTTAGAGAGTCAGGGGGTTCAGAGCAACTGTAGTTGCAAAGGGGGCTCTGCCCACCATGCTCAGCCCGGACCGACGCAGGCTAAAGCCTGCGGCTACATTTTTACTGGTACAATCAGGATGGCACACCCGATTATGCACAGGTTAAAAACCTGTGCCACCAATAGATGAGATTATTTTTAGTTTTGATGAGCACTGGTTACAAAAAAATCCTGGTCATCAAGCTGAAGCAGCCCGGGGACGTGCTGGTGAGTTCGCCGGTGCTGGCGGCTTTGAAGGAGGCCTGGCCCGAGGCCCGGGTGACCTACTTGGTCCCCCGGAACGCCGCGGACATGGTGAGCGCCCATCCCCTCCTGGATGAGCTGCTGGTGGCGGAGCGCCGCCAGGAAACCTGGAGCCGGTCCTGGCGCCTGTTACAAAACCTCTGGCAGGCCCGCTACGACCTGGTCCTGGAGCTCTCGGGGGGCGACCGGGGGGCGTTTTTCAGCCTGGCGACCAGGGCTCCCGAGCGCCTGGGGTTCGAGCGGCCCGGGCAGCCTTTCTGGCAGCGCCAGACCGCCTTCACCCGGCTGCTGCCCCGGCCGCCGGTCAAGATGCACATGGTGGAACAAAATCTGGAAGCGGTGCGGGCCCTGGGGGTGGAGCCCCGAAACCCCCGCCTGCAGTTTTTCTGGGACGAGCGGGTGGAGGTCCGGGTGGTCAAAAAGCTGGAGACCCTGGGTCTTAAGCCCGGGAGCTTCGTGGTTGTGCATCCGGGTGCAGGCTGGCGCTTTAAATGTTGGACCGCGGCCGGATATGCCCGGGTTATCGAATACATCCAGGAGGAGTGGGGGCTGCCGGTCGTGCTTACCGGGTCCACCGCCCCCCATGAACAGGAGCTCAGCGGCGAAATTCTCACCGAGTGCCGCGTGAGCCCCATCAATCTGGCGGGACAGCTGACCTTGCAGGGACTGGGCGCGCTCATCGCCAAGGCCCGCTTCTTTTTCGGGGCCGACAGTGCGCCCATGCACCTGGCCGCGGCGGTCAACACCCCGGCGGTGGCCCTGTTCGGGCCCTCCGGGGCCTACAACTGGGGGCCCTGGGGCCAAGGC
>CAZLRL010000402.1:0-3113 GCA_964561645.1 uncultured Desulfobacterales bacterium | reverse complement strand
AATCGTCCTCCTCCCGGGACCTCCAAGACTTTGGGGTTTCCGGCATCGAGGTGCGCTCCGTAAAAACCCTGGACACCGGCAAGCTGAATGCCGAGGCCAGCCGGGCGGCCGGGAAAGGTGAGACCTGGCCCCAGGATGCGGTTCTGGTGGCCCTGAAGTTCGCCGGGGCAGGTCTGAAGGGTCACACGAAATTAATCGAGGTCCGGACCCCGGCGGAGCAGCGGGAGGCAGCTACCATTACCGTCACCGAATCCGGCTACCTGGACGATGCCATCAGCGGCGAACGCTGGCGGCTGTGGCTGGCAAAGGGCGCGGACGGCGTCTGGACCATACAGCGGGCGCTCTGGGCCCGGTTGTGCAGCCGACCCGGGCAAAGATTTTATTCCGGGGAAAGATGCCCCTGATTATGAAAACTACCACACGAAAGGACCCAACATGAAAAAGCCCATTTATGCGCTTATATGGGCCGCGGTGATGATTTTGGGGGTGATGGCCCCCGCCCTGGGCGCTGAGCCGGGGGAGGCCTTAAACAAGGCCCTTCTGGCCCACTTTGCCAAAACCGGGGATGACCCCAAGAGCATCGACCCGCATCAGACCGCACAGATCGACCTGAACGGCGACGGCCATGAGGATGCCCTGGTGCTGCTCCAAAACCCCATGTACTTTTGCGGCACCGGCGGCTGCACCCTGCTGGTGTTCAAGGGGACCAAATCAGGGTTTGAGTTTGTTTCCCGCTCCAGCCTGATCAGGGGCCCGGTGCTGGTCAGCGACACCAAAACCCACGGGTGGCGAGACCTGGTGGTGGAGGTTTCCGGCGGCGGCATGGCCCCCAAGCGAGTGGCCCTGAAATATACGGGCAAAAAATACCCTTTGAATCCCTCCACGCTCCCGGCGCTACCGAAAGATAAACAGATAAAAGGAACCAAGCTTTTGGAGGACAAATCCTGATTGCGGGGGCGCGGTTAATCCTGCTACGTTAATTTGTTGACCAAGTGTTGAAATATACTTACAAATCCCCCCTGACCCCCCTTTAGCAAAGGGGGGAAATTAAAGGATGTTTGAGTTACTTAGCGTTTCAGGATTATTGGGGCTGTTGTCAGTACCACCGCGCGACGCCTCGGGATTCAAGCAAGTTGTTAACTTATAATGACAGGAGAATATCTCATGCGACGCTCTAGCTTGTTTTTGGGGACAGCCTTGCTGTCGTTTACCCTGGTTTGGGCTTGCGGAAAGCCGGAAAAGCCCGCCACGGCGGAAAAACCGGCGGCCAAGGAACAGGCGGCCCCGGCCCCAAAAGAGGCAGCCAAGCCGGAAGCCCCGGCCCCAGAGGAGGGCCGGAAAGAAACCGCCAAACTCCAGACATACGATGAACCGGGTATGCCCCTCCGGGCTGGGTATCCTGAGACCATGACGGTGGAGGGAGGGTGTAGCGGCGAAGGCTGCGGTTTCACTTTCAACTTCAAGCCCCAGGGTAACGCCCTGGACAAAGCTGAAGTCCACATCTTTCTTCCGGCAGGGGCAGCCAGCGCGGCGGACCAGGAACTTTTTGTAACCGGCCCCAACGGGCTTTTGCATAACAACGGCTGGAAAAAGGAGGGCGAAACCACGGATACGGGTGAATTCGCTTATGAGTGGATCAGCAAAATTATCAACTTTTCCGACCCCGGGAACCAAGGCATGGTGGGGAAAATATTGTTGGGAGAGGCCAGCGGCCAGGCGGTTCAGGTGACGCTGTACTATCCGGATGAAATGGCCGATGAATTCCTCGCCCAGGCCCACCTGGTCCTGGAGAACCTGGAGTTCAAGGAAGATAAACTGCCGCTGGGCAGGTCGCTTTGAGTCCGGGTTTGTGCGGTGAGAAGCTTTTCCAAGTCAATTCGGGCCGACACACGGGTCCGGCCACCACAAAGACCACCGGAGGTCTGGGGTTTCCTGAGGCGGGAAAGGGGGTTGGCCTGATTCCAGGTTGCAGGAAGAGGTGGCACAGGCTTTCCAGCCTGCGCTTGCACAGGCTGGAAAGCCTGTCCCACCAAGGAACCTTTAAGCGGGATATGGAATCACGGTAGCACAGGCTTCCAGCCCGTGGAATATCTTCCCCTTTGATTACTCCTGCCGGATGCGGTTGATGAGGCCGGTGATGGAGACCGGGTCGCTGATGGGGATCAGGGTGAGGCGGCCGCCGTAGGCGGTGACGAGGTCGCGGCCTTCCACTTCTTCTGCCGGGTAGTTGCTGCCCTTGGTGAGGACGTCGGGCTGGAGGTTACGCAAAATTTCGGGCAACTGGCCGCTTTCGAACAGGGTGACATAGTCCACCGCGGCCAGCGCGGCCAGCATGCGGAGGCGCTCGGCTGCGGCCAGGACGGGGCGGCCCTCCCCTTTTACCCGGCGCACCGAGTGGTCGGTGTCCACCGCCACCACCAGGACGTCGCCCAGGCGCCGGGATTCTTCCAGAAATTTGATGTGGCCCACATGCAGCAGGTCGAAGCAGCCGTTGGTGAAGACCACCCGGCGGCCCTGGGCCTTGAGGTGGGGCACGATGAAGGCCAGCTCGGCCAGGGAGACGATCTTTTCCTCCTGGTGCACATGGCCCCGCAGTTCCCGCTCCATTTCGCTCAAGAGGATGGGCGCGGTGCCCCGTTTGGCCACCACCACCCCCGCGGCCAGGTTGGCCAGGGCCGCAGCACAGCCCAGGTCAAAGCCCGCGGCCAGCCCCAGGGTCAGGGTGGCGGCCACCGTGTCCCCGGCGCCGGAAACGTCGAAGACCTCGAGGGGTGTCCTGGCCTGCAGCCGCAAGGGACCTTCGGGCCGGACCAGGGTCAGGCCCGCGGCCCCTTCGGTGACCAAAAGGGCCTCCAGGTCCAGGCGGGCGCCGATTTCCATGGCGGCGCGCACCCGGTCTTCCCAACCGGACAGCACCCGCCCCGCGGCCTGCTCCAGTTCCCTGGCATTGGGCGTGATCACCGTGGCCCGGGCATAAGGGGCAAAATCCCGGGCCTTGGGGTCCACAACCACCGGCATTTTTTGTAACCGCGCCAGAGCAATGGCCTGCTGCAAAAACTCCGGGGGCAGGGCGCCTTTGGCATAGTCCGACAGGATGAGGGCCTGGATGTGAG
>CAZLRL010000401.1:0-3119 GCA_964561645.1 uncultured Desulfobacterales bacterium | reverse complement strand
GAGCATGAAGTATTCATTCCAGGAGGGGCGCATAAATTTGTCAAGGCACTGATTTATTGTATTTTATCTCTTTTTTCTAAGTTGTGCTTCGCACAAAGAATTTGAATATTTTCTGAAACAAGGGAAGATCCACCCTTAGCATAGGGAATTATATGGTCAAAGTGAAGGTTTTCTTGACTTCCACAGATTACACACCTTCCCTTATCGCGCTTCCAAACAGCTAACTTCACTGATGAGGGAATTATTCTTGAATGGTCTAATTTTAAAACTTGTTCATATTCTTGCGAAATAAAATCGTCAACCAATTCTAATTTGAATTTAAATACTTTCCGTACATTAATTTCTTCTTTCCAAGCATCTATTAATTTAAACAGGCCATTGTAAACCCATATCCCAGACTTAATTTTTTCATATACTTTTACCAAATCTGGTTCAGTTTCTCCTCGCTTATATTTTAAAGTCGCTTCATAAAAAAGACCATTTTGGGTTAAACTCCCTCCAGGGTTTTTATAAGGTTGGTCTACGGTTTTAGGTTTGGGACCATCCCTATATTCTGGAATGTCATGCCCTTCATATATTAATATTTTTCCTTCTTCTTCGATTCGATCTGCATAGGGTGCCCCGACTCTCAAGCTCATCAATATTACGCTCATTCCCCCTCTCAAACGAAAATTCATTCCTCTCTGAAGATTTACCCCTTCTGCCCTGCACATATCTAAGTAAGAGATTACATCGCCCGCTTTAATCATAGAAATGGACTTATCAAAATAATGGAATGGACCTTACATCAAAATGGCTGTCCAAGACAAAAAGGTTGCACGAAGCAATCACGGTCGGTGGCACCGGCGTCTCGCCGGTGTTAGCTGGTTTTGCCTTTTTCATAGAGCCAGGGGTAATCCTCGGGATTGGCAGCCAAGCCCGCCTTTACCGGGTTGTTCCTGATATAATTCCACTTTTCCAAGAACTCCGCTTCATCGCGGACGATGCGGTCATAGCGCTCATCCAACCAAAGCTTCCCGGTTTTTCCTCTCTTTTTCATGATCTGGTGGGCACTGAAACTTTTTACACTATGGAGAATTTCGGCCAGGCTATATATCCCACCGGCAGGATGAGAGAGACATCTGACCAGGGCATGTACGTGGTCCGGCATGATAACCCCAGCTATGACCGACCATTTGCGCCCCTCCCAATATTTTAAGGAGTTCAATACCAGGTCTCGCTCTTCTGTAGATAAGATTCCCTCTTTCCGACAGCGCCAGGTAATAAAGTATACCTGCCCCGGTTCCTGTATGTGGGGGAGATTCCGCCTCGTGACCCGGAACGAATACACCGGCGAGACGCCGGTGCCACCGACTTTTTTGTTTTTATTTGCGTCCCTGGTTTTGTATGAGCTCACCGGATAATACTTATCTCAAAAAAATTGCCAATAACGGGCACTTAACTATCAGTTTTCTGAGCAAAATCTTTCGTAAAATAGATTTGATCAAATCACATCCTAACAAAGTCCCGGGGGCAAATCAATGGGGTTGAAGGTTCCCCGCTAACGCATGTCTATAACCAAAGGCGAGATTTCCTGGTCCCGGTGGATGGAGCCCGGCTCCACCAGCTTTACTCTCGGGGTGACGCCGATGCCCTGGGCCAGCTTGTGGGACAATTTATGGACCAACTCCCGCTGCAGGGTCATTTTGTCAAAGAACAGGGCCTCCCGCACCTCGATCCTGACTTCCAGAAAGTCCAGGTTGCCCTCCCGGCCCAGGACCAACTGGTACACGAGGTCCTCACCGGCAAAGCCGGCCAGGATCTGCCCCACCCGCTCCGGGAAGATGTTGATACCTTTCACCACGACGACATTATCGGCCCGGCCCTGAATGCGGCTGATGCGGGCCAGGGTGCGTCCGCAGGCACAGGGAGCGTATTCCAGGCTGGTCAGATCCCCGGTGCGGAACCGCACCAGCGGGGTGGCTTCCCGGCTGATGGTGGTGAGGACCAGTTCCCCCACTTCCCCGGCCGGGAGGGCTTCGCCGGTGGCGGGGTCGATAATTTCCGCCAAAAAATGATCTTCATTCAGGTGCATACCCCAACGGTATTCACACTCCCCGGCCACCCCGGGCCCCATAGCTTCGGAGAGCGCGTAGTTGTCCAACGCGGTGAGAAACAGGCGGGATTCGATCTCCTGCCGCTGTTCCTCGGTCCAGGGCTCCCCCGCCAGCAGCCCCACTTTTAGAAAGAGTTCTTTGGCGTCCAGGCCCAGCTTGTCCATCTGGTCGGCGATAACCAGGGCATAACCAGGGGTGCTGATCAAAACCGTGGTGCGGTAGTCCCGCATGATCTGCACCTGCCGGGCGGTGCCGCCCGGGCCGATGGGGATGACCGAAGCGCCCAGCAATTCCACCCCATAGTGGAGGCCGAAGGCGCTGGTGAGCAAACCATAACTCAGGGTCACCTGGACCACATCGTCCCGATCCACCCCCGCGGCGGTGAGCACCCGGGCCGCAAGTCGGGCCCAATGCTTCAGGTCCCGGCCCGTATAGCCCATGACAATGGGGGCGCCGGGGCTGCCGGTGGAGGAATGGATGCGCACCACCTCCCGCAGGGGCACCGCGAACATCTCGTAGGGATAGGCCCGGGCCAGGTCGTGGCGGGTGGTGAAAGGCAGGCGGCTGAGATCCTCCAGGGACAGGCAATCCTCGGGCAAAAAACCGAGGTCATCAAACTTTTTCTTGTAGAACTTGACGTTTTTATAAACCCGGTGGAGGGTGGCCTGGAGACGCTCCAACTGCAACTGGGCCAACTGACCCCGGTCCATCTGCTCCGCTTCCCGGTCATAGATTGCCATGGTTTCCTCCTGGGTTCACGCCAGGTCGCAAAGTTCACCAAGCTGCGCCTTGGCGAGTATCTAACCCTCCTCCTCTTCCTTCCCCAGATACGCCTCGATGACCCGGGGATCGCGCCGGATATCCTGGGGCAGGCCTTCGGCGATGACCCGGCCCTGGTCCAGGACCACGATACGGTGGCACAGCCCCATGACCAGGGTCATGTCGTGTTCGATGACCAGCAGGGTGATGCCCAGGTCCCGAAGTTTCATGAGGAGGTCCATCAAATCTTCAGTTTCCCTGGGA
>CAZLRL010000400.1:0-3134 GCA_964561645.1 uncultured Desulfobacterales bacterium | reverse complement strand
GGCTTTCTGGTGGAGGCCCTGGACTACGGCGCGCCGCCCCACGGCGGGGTGGCCTTCGGCTTCGACCGGCTGGTGGCCATCCTCTGCGGGCTCAAATCCATCCGGGAGGTCATCGCGTTTCCCAAAACCCAGAAGGCGGCCTGCCTGCTGACCCGGGCCCCCTCGCCCGTGGACGCGGAACAGCTGCTGGAACTGGGCCTGAGGTTGGAAAAATAGCTGTCAGCGGTCAGCTATCAGCAGTTAGCAGTTAGATGGTTCAGGATTTTTCTGGTTCCCAAGCTCCCGCTTGGGAACCTTGGTGCTCCCGAAGCTCTGCTTCGGAAAAAGATCCGGCCCTTAGCCGTAGGCCTGGTTCTGTTAGGGCCAAGCAGGAGCTTGGCGGACAAGGGCGTTCCCAAGCAGGAGCTTGGGAACGAGATGAAAAATCTTAAGGCCTTAAGCTTAAAGCGTATAGCTTATGGCTTATGGCTTACAGCCCAAAAGCTGACAGCTTATAATACCTAGGGTGGGCACCGCCCACCGCCACAAACCGCCGCATACCTTCCAGCGCCACAAGGGGTAGTGACATGAACGATCCGCAAAAATTGCAAGAGGCCAAAGCCAAGTACGACGCCCAGGTCGAAAAGGTGTTGCAAAAAATTCCCGAGCGTAAAGCCGAATTTGTCAACACCTCGGGCATCCCCGTCAAACGGGTCTACACCCCGCTTGACATGCAGGAGTTTGATTACCTGAAGCAGTTGGGCCTGCCGGGCCAGTACCCCTACACCCGGGCGGTGCAGCCCACGGCCTACCGCGGCCGCTTCTGGACCATGCGCCAGTACGCCGGCTTCGGCACCGCGGAAGAGACCAACGAACGTTATCATTTCCTGCTGAAATCCGGGCAGACCGGCCTGTCCGTGGCCTTTGACCTGCCCACCCAGATCGGCTACGATTCCGACCACGAGTTGGCCCGGGGCGAGGTGGGCAAGGTGGGGGTGGCCATCGACTCCCTCTGGGACATGGAGCGCCTCTTCCAGGGCATCCCTTTGGACCAGGTGTCGACGTCCATGACCATCAACTCCCCCTGCGCGGTCATCCTGGCCATGTACCTGGCCGTGGCCGAAAAACAAGGGGTCGGCTTCGACAAGCTCAGGGGCACGGTGCAAAACGACATCCTCAAGGAATACCCGGCCCGGGGCACTTACATTTTCGCGCCCCGCCCTTCCATGCGCCTGATCACCGACATCTTCGCCTATTGCACCAAAGAAGTTCCCCAGTGGAACACCATCAGCATCAGCGGCTATCACATCCGGGAGGCCGGGTCCACCGCGGTCCAGGAGGTGGCCTTCACCCTGGCCAACGGCATTGCCTACGTGGAGGCGGCCATCGACGCGGGCCTCAAGGTGGACGAATTCGGGCCGCGGCTGTCCTTCTTTTTCAATTCCCACCTGGATTTTCTGGAAGAAATCGCCAAGTTCCGGGCCGCCCGCCGCCTGTGGGCCAAGATCATGAAGGAGCGTTTCGGGGCTCAGGATCCCCGCTCCCTGATGCTGCGCTTCCATACCCAGACCGCGGGGTGCAGCCTCACGGCCCAGCAGCCTCTGAACAACATCATGCGCACCGCGTTTGAGGCCATGGCCGCTGTGCTGGGCGGCACCCAGTCCTTGCACACCAATTCCTTTGACGAAGCCTGGGCCCTGCCCTCGGAGCTGGCCGTGCAGGTGGCCCTGCGCACCCAGCAGGTCATCGCCTACGAGACCGCGGTGGCCGACACCGTGGACCCGCTGGCGGGCTCCTATTACCTGGAAAACCTCACCGATGAGATCGAAAAGCGGGCCCAGAATTACATTGAGCAGATCGACCGCATGGGCGGTTCGGTCGCGGCCATCGAGAAGGGTTTCATGCAGAAGGAGATCGGCGACAGCGCTTACCGCTACCAGCGGGAGGTGGAAAAGGGCGAGCGCATCGTGGTGGGCCTGAACAAATTCCAGGCCGAAAAAGAAGAAAAGCCCACGGGTCTGTTGGTCGTGGACCCCGCGGTCGGCGACCGCCAGGAAGCCCGGCTCAAGGAACTGAAAAACACCCGGGACCAGAGCGCCGTACAACAGGCCCTGGCCGAACTCAAGACCGCGGCCGCAGGCACCGACAATCTCATGCCCCCCATACTGAAAGCGGTAACGGCCCTGGCCACCCTGGGGGAAATCTGCGACACCCTGCGCGCGGTGTGGGGCGAATACGAAATGACGGTTTTGTAAGGGGTGGGGCTATAAGCTATAAGCTGTGAGCTGTGAGCTGTGAGCTTTGAGCTTTGAGCTTCGGGCCTAAGCTAAAATTTGAGTTGTGGGCTTCCAGCGTTGAGTTATGATGAATGAGCTTTGGTCTCGAAACTCACAAGCTCCAGAAAAGCCTCACAGGATGAAGAAGCTGTCTTTTTTGTCATTCTGAGGGAGCCGTCAGGCGACCGAAGAACCTAGATCCTTCGCTGCGCTCAGGATGACAAGCAAACGAGGAAAACGTAGGGTGGGCACTGCCCACCAATTCCTAACCAAGGTCCCCCTTTTGTAAAAGGGGGATTTAGGGGATTTTCAAAGAGTTACAAATCTCCTTTGACCCCAACCGTGCCTGGGAAGGTTTTGCGAGCCGGATCGGATAGAATGTAGCCGCAGGCTTTAGCCTGCGCCGGCACAGGCCAGACGCCTGTGCCACCATGCTTTTCCCTAGCCCGGAAGCCTACTTATACATGAACAGAGCTTATGGCTTATAGCTTACCGCCTTATTTTACAGCTTGCAGCTACAGCCTGCATTTGCGCCCAATAACTTCCTTTAAGGAGAAGGACACCATGCAGGAAACAAGAAAAATCCGGGTGCTGGCCGCCAAACCGGGATTGGACGGCCATGACCGGGGCATCAAGGTTATCTGCGCCGCGCTTCGGGACGCGGGCATGGAAGTGATCTACACGGGCCTGCGGCAAACCCCGGAGCAGATCGTCAGCGCCGCGGTCCAGGAAGACGCGGACGTCATCGCCATGAGCTGCCTCTCCGGCGCCCACAACTACCTTTTCCCCCGGGTGATGGAGATCCTCCAGGACCAGGGCATCGCCGACATCCTGGTCCTGGGTGGAGGCATCATTCCGGAGGAGGACATCTCAAGCCTG
>CAZLRL010000399.1:2685-3137 GCA_964561645.1 uncultured Desulfobacterales bacterium | reverse complement strand
GGCCCTGGACCGCCAGTGGTTCGGGGATTTGGCCGCGGCCCGCCTCTGCCGGGAGCAGTTTTTGCCCTTTTTTGTCAAGGAATGGCAGGCAAAAGGCAAATTATTGGCGGAATACCACTACGACGGCACGCCCCTGGTGGACTTCGAAAGCCCGGTGCTGTACGCCGGGGCCCTGGCCGCGGGGCTGGCCGGCGGTGACGAAAAATTCGCCTGGCAGATGGCCCAAAAAATCCTTACCTTTTACCAGGAAAAGGGGGACCGGGCCTACTTCGTGGACCCGGACAACTACTACGCCAACAACTGGGCCTGGTTCGGCCTGGCCCTGTACGCCGGCTGGGTGAAGATGTATTGAGACCGGTGATCAGTGATCAGTGATCGGTGATTAGTGAACGGTGATTAAGACTTTGTAGGGCTGGAAAGCGCTGTGTATCCCGCCGGGCGCGTAAAAGGTT
>CAZLRL010000399.1:0-2675 GCA_964561645.1 uncultured Desulfobacterales bacterium | reverse complement strand
GTGGCACAGGCGTCCCGCCTGTGCAGCGCAGGCTGAAGCCTGCGGCTACATAACCGCCGAGGCGGCGGTCCTCCATTTTCGTAATTTTGGTGGGCAGGGGACGACGAGCGGCTGGTCCCCAAGCTCCTGCTTGGGAACCCATTTGGGAGCAAAGCTCTGCTTTGTTCCTGATTAACAGCCTTAGGGCGTGCCGTGCACGCCGACCGCGGCGGCCACGGGCCGCCCTATAATCTTATCTGCGGCTACAGAGAAGCTTTTTACCGAAAACCGAAAACCGAAAACCATGCTAAACGTAGGGGCGGGTTTCAAACCCGCCCTGGGTTTTTTCAAGTTCTATCCCCCAACAGCGCCTTAGCGCCGTTGGGTGGGCACCGCCCACCAATAATTATCCGCCCCCTTGATGACCCCGGCCGAGCAGGTTCACGAAAAAAAGATCTCCGTCATTTCCCGCACCATGTCCTGGGCCCGGTGCCCATAGGTATGCCGGCTCAAGACCCGCTCCCGGGCCCGGGCGGCCACCCGGCGGCGGGTTTCCGGATATTTCAGGTAATATTCCAGTTTCTCCCGGGCTTCCTCCGGGCTGCGGAAGGTGACCATGTCCTCCGGCGCGAACATCTCTCCCAGCACTTCCTTGTAGTCCGTGAGCAGAAAGGCCCCGGACGCGGGCACGTCAAAGACCCTCTGGTTGAGGCCGTTTTTCATCCGCAGGCTGGTGAAATTCAGATTTACGTCCACACATTGGTAGAACGCCGGCAGCTCCCGGTGGTAGTGGAGGACGCCGCCATACGCCCCGGGATCAGGCAGAAACTCGGTCCAGGCCGGGTCGCCGAACACCTTGAGGCCCCCCGGAGTAAGGGCGCTCACCCGTTCCACCCGGTCCTGCTGGGAGGCCTGCCAGAGAACGGCCGCCTCCAGATCGATCTGTTCGCTGACGGGTAGATGCTCAAAACCCGGGTAGACCTCCGCCAACTCGGTTCTGGCCTGGTAATGGGAACTCCACTGGAAGCTGGCCGCGGCCGCCTCGATGTATGCCAGGGTGGCGGCCTGGCCGTTATAGCGGGCCAGTTCCTGGTTTAAGCGCAGGGTCCAGGTGCTGCCCACAAAGGCCGCGGCCTGACAGCCGAAGCGGTCTACGGGCGGATGGCGGTAGGGACGGAAAAGGTGGGTGTCCGCGGCCAGGGGCAGATAGGACACCCAGGGAAAGCCCATCTCCTTCAGTCCGGCCAGGTAGTGCCGGTCCCAGACGAAAACCGCCACCCACTCGGAGACGTTTTCCGGATAGGCCCGAATGATAAAATCTGGATTATCCACGTACCAGGTAGCTGTCGGTAGACAGGCGTTTTTTAAAAAGTCGGTGAGCCAGCCGTTTTTATCGAACCCCAAGTGGTTGATACAAAAAACGAAATCCGGCAGAAAATTCACCAGGTCGGTGAGCAGGCGGGCTACCAGGTCGCCGTTCCAGTTCTCCCCCACCTGAAATTCCCGGACCGTCAGCCCCAGGTTCCGGAAGGCCCGGACGCACTCCTCCTCCAGGAAAAATCCCTGACGCAGGAAGAAAAGGCGCCGCGGCGGCCCCCGGTGGCGCCGCTCCCGTAAAAAACAGCTTAATTTACTCTCGGTCTTCATACCGACATGGTCGTTGTCCTGTTCTCTTGTGAGACCAAACGACCATTTGGTACGAAAACTTTAAAGTCATGTTCATTATTATTGGTAATCCTTCGAAAAAAGTTGCTTCCCCCAGCCCGAAAGCCGATAAGCAGGTTTGGATAATAAAAAAAACCGAAAACAGAAAACAGAAAACCAAGATTGTAGATGCAGGGTGCGTTTCAGGCACCATTTTTGGCGCCTAAGACGCGCCCTACATTAGACGTTTTCAAAGCCGGAGCGGGAAAACGACGCTCATCCGGCCCTTAGCCTTCTGCAGAAAACCAGAAAACAGTAAACAGTAAACAGAAAACCGCAAACCGACATTGTGGGGCCAGGGTGATTGTGATATAGTGAGACATCCATGCCTCTGGAGCCAGAACTACCTCAAATCTATACGGTTTCCAGCCTGACCCGGGAAATTCGGGAGCGCCTGGAATCGCACTTTCCCCTGG
This sequence comes from uncultured Desulfobacterales bacterium, assembly GCA_964561645.1. GTDB lineage: Bacteria > Desulfobacterota > Desulfobaccia > Desulfobaccales > 0-14-0-80-60-11 > JBGSLA01. The sequence continues at coordinate 576 of CAZLRL010000399.1, read as the reverse complement.
TCTGGGTGAGCGGTGAGGTGTCGAATCTGCGGCGGCCGGTTTCCGGCCATTATTATTTCACCTTAAAGGATGCCGAGTCCCAGTTGCGGGTGGTGCTTTTCAAGGGCAACCACCAGTATCTGCGCCACAAACCCGAAGAAGGGGCCCAGATTCTGTGCCGGGGGCGGATTACGGTTTACGAGGCTCGGGGTGATTACCAGCTTATTGTGGATTACCTCGAACCCGCAGGGCTGGGGCTTCTGGCCCAGGCCTTCGAGGCCCTGAAAACCCGGCTGGCCGCGGAGGGCCTGTTCGACGCGGCCCACAAGCAGCCGCTGCCCTTTCTGCCCCGGCGGCTGGCCCTGGTCACCTCCCCCACCGGCGCGGTGGTGCGGGATTTTTTGCGCCTGCTCCGGCGCCGGTTTCCCCAGGTCGAGGTGTTTATTTATCCGGTGAAGGTCCAGGGCCCGGACGCGGCCGGGGAGATTGTCCAGGCCTTGCAAGATCTGCCCCGCTGGCCCGGCGTGGAGGTCATCGTGCTGGCCCGGGGGGGCGGCTCCCTGGAGGATCTGTGGCCCTTCAATGAAGAGGCGGTAG
>CAZLRL010000398.1:0-3143 GCA_964561645.1 uncultured Desulfobacterales bacterium | reverse complement strand
ACCGTAGATGTGGAAGGAACCGAAAGAGAAATATATAATACAAAAAATCCTGAAATCATAAACGGTCTAAAAATACAAATTTTAAGATATGAACAACTGAAAAATTCTATAGATATCAAAATAGAACCATTTGGTTCTGCATTGTTAGGTTCCGCGACACCACCATCTATAGTTTATATGCAATACGGCACCAAGTTTGATAAAACAAGCCCTGGAAAATTGAAGCTCATCTATTCCGGCATTGATGACAACGGCAATAAAGTAAAAGCAGAATTGGAAATAAGCAGGGATATAAAGTAGCTCAAGAATATAGACCTCATTGTTCCTTCGTTCCCAAGTTGCACTTAGGAACGTCCCTGTATCTAAATTCATTACAGATTATCCATCAACTCAAAGGGCTGGGGCCCAAACGGGTTAACTACGATAAGCTCTCCCAGCTCCATACCTGCCTGGAAATCTTCACTCAAAAGATAGCGGCAGCCCGCGGCCTGGGCCGCGGCTGCGATCAGGGCATCCCAGAAGGAAAATTGATAGCGGTCCTGAAGGTGCCAGGCTCCGAGGAGCATCCGGGCATCCACCGGTAGCGGCTTCCAGGCCAGCAGCGCCTGGACGTCCCGCCGGGCCGCGTCCCGGTCCATCCCCGGGGAGAGCTTGGCGGTCACGGTCACATAATATTCCTGGAGCACCTGGTAGCTCAAACGACCAGCACGCCGCTCCCAGAGGGTCGCCATCCATGCCGCGGCCTGCCCTTGCTTGTCCGGCTCCGAGGCATCCCGGCTGTACACCAGGACGTTGGTGTCCACGAACACCTTAGCGCTCATGGACTTCTTCCCGGCCGGGGTAGCGGGCTTCAGCCTCTTTCAAAGCCTGGGGCTTCGCAGCCAAATATTTTTCCATGGCCAAGCGGTAGTCGTCTTCTTCTTGCATCTTCTCCTTGAGCATCTCCCCCACCAGCCGTGAAACACTGGTGTTGCGCTCCGCCGCCCGGATGCGGGCCCACCGAGCCACTTCCTCTTTTAAGGTGATGGTAACGTTTTTCATGACACTATTTTAGTGTAACACGAATATATTGTCAAATACCGGGGCAATTTATTCTCCGATTCTTAAGGGCGTCCCCCCTGAAAGCAAAAAATATCGCCATTTCCCCGCTATTTTAATAAAATTAACGTATTAAACCACTTATTCCTTTGGCGGCCGGGGCTTCTCGCTTTAACCACATCCTGCCCGGGCCGGTCCAACCAGCTCTCCTCTTATCGCCCCGTCGGGGATAGGTGGCCACGGACCAGGGACGGTCCCCAGGGCCCCGGAGACACCCGAGCCGGGATCCAGAAGTAGTGGGGGCCACGGCTCATCTGAAAAAAATCCAGCCTGGCGGTGCTGCCATGACCAAAGCGGAAAAGCTCTTGATTTTTTTAGGGGTCCTGGCTTTTTTCCTGTTCAATTATCCCTTCCTGCATATTTTTAACCGCAACCTGTTTTTAGGGGGGATTCCGCTGCTCGTGGTGTATTTGTTCGGCGTCTGGGTGCTGACTATTGCCGTCCTCCTGGTCGGCAAGAGCTGGCTGTCCTCCCGAGATTGATGAAGCACTAGTATGCTGAGTCAAAACTTGATCATCCTGGCCGCGGGCGGGTATCTGCTTTTTCTGTTCGCGCTGGCCTACTATGGCGATTGGCGGCGGGCCCAGGGCCGCAGCCTCATTGCCAATCCCTACATCTATACCCTGTCCCTGGCGGTCTATTGCACCTCCTGGACCTTTTTCGGCAGTGTGGGCCGGGCCGCCAATCAGGGTCTGCCCTTCCTGACTATTTATCTGGGTCCCACCGTCATGGTCTTCTTCTGGTGGCTGGTGCTGCGCAAAATGCTGCGCATCTGCAAGGAAAACAACCTGACCACCATGTCCGATTTTTTGACCCTGCGCTACGGCAAAAAGCCTTTGGTGGGAGTCGTCACCACCCTGGGGGTGCTCCTCGCGGTTATCCCTTACATCGGTCTGCAGCTCAAATCAGTGGCCGATACTTTTAATATTCTGGCACACCGGGCCGTGGTCTCCCCTCTGGACGTGCCGGTGTTTCATGACACCGCCTTTTATGTGGCGTTGATTCTGGCCGTTTTCTGCATCCTGTTCGGGGCCCGCCGCCTCGATCCCACGGAACGCCACGAGGGCATGGTGGCCGCGGTGGCCTTCGAATCCCTGGTCAAGCTCCTGGCTTTTCTGGCCATCGGCTTGCTGGTAACCTACGGTTTGTTCGAGGGGTGGGGGGATATCTTCATCCGGATAGGCCAAACCGAGGGCTATCGCGACCTCCTGCTCCTCAACACCGGTCCCCACAACAGTTATGTGCTGATCATGGTGCAGACGCTGCTGGCCATGGGGGCCATCCTTTTTCTCCCCCGGCAGTTTCACATGGCCGTGGTGGAGAACACCGATGAACGGCACATTCTCACGGCCATGTGGCTGTTGCCCCTGTATTTATTGTTGATCAATCTGTTTGTTATGCCCATTGCCGGCGGCGGCCTGCTATTGGGTATGCCTCCGGCGCAGGGGGACACCTTTGTCCTGCAAATTCCTCTCCAAAGCGGCCATCCCTGGCTGGCGCTTTTGGCTTTTTTAGGAGGCCTGTCAGCCTCCACCGCCATGGTGGCCGTGGCCTCGGTGGCGGTGAGCACCATGCTGCTCAACAGCCTGGTGACGCCCGGAGCCCTCCGCCTCAAACTGGAAAAGTATCTTCCCGCTTTCCTCTTAAATTTGAAACGAGCCGCCATCCTGCTGGTGATCCTCCTGGGCTACGGCAGCTATCGGCTGATCGGCCCCTCCGCCATGCTGGTGGACATGGGATTGATCGCGTTTTGCGGTGTCATGCAGTTAATTCCCGCCATTCTAGGGGCCTTGTATTGGCGGGATGCCACCCGGGCCGGGGCCCTGGCCGGTTTAGGGCTCGGGTTCTTTATGTGGGCTTATACCCTGATCTTGCCCTACCTGATTCAGGCCGGCTGGTTTCCGGAAAGCCTTCTGGCTCAGGGGCCCTGGGGCCTGGCCTTACTGAAACCCACGGCTTTTCTGGGTTTAACCGGCCTGGATGATCTGGCCCACGCCTTTTTCTGGTCCTTGTTTTTCAACATCGGTGCGTTTGTCGGAGTTTCG
>CAZLRL010000397.1:0-3147 GCA_964561645.1 uncultured Desulfobacterales bacterium | reverse complement strand
GGGCCGCGGCATCCAGCACCAGGTGCAAGGCTGCCTGGCGCCCCCGGCGGAAGGGCTCGGAGCCCCGGGCCGCCTGCCAGGTGGAGGTGAAAAGCTCGTCCGAAACCACCAGCAGCGCGGCCACCGCGATCCCCCGAAAGCGGCCCACCGCGAACAGAGCCGCCAATTCCAGGTCAATTCCCAGAACTCCCTGGGCCTGGCAGGACCGGATCAGGCCCTTGGTTTCCCTATAGAAAGCATCCGTGGACCATACCGGGCCGACGTGCCAGGGGACTTCCAGGCCTTCGAGCCTGGCGGCCAAAAGATCATACAAGCCCAGATGGGGGGTGATTTCCGCCGGTTCCCGGCAATAGTGGGGGGAGGTGCCGTCGCCGGGAAGGGCCCGGGTGGGCAGGATCAGATCGCCGATCCTTACTTTGGGCGCCACCGAGCCGCACCAGCCCAGGACCAGCACCCGGCGGGCCCCCAGAGCAATGAGTTTTTCCAGGATCATGGCCGCGAAGGGCGCGCCCAGAGCCGGGGCCACTACCGTCAGGGAGGCGCCCTCCCACGAGCCCGGGCGATAGGCGCAGCCCCATAACTGACCCGGGTGACCCTGGGCCTGCGCCAGACGGCACAGGGCCTGGTAATCCGGCTGCGCGAAGGTCAAGATCACCGTGGGGGAAACGGCTCCCTCCCCCGGTTCCCGAACCGGATGGATCAGGACGTCCTGGTCATCGTCAATAAAGCCTGCTGAGCAGGTAAAGACCGGATCGGGGCGCTGGACCCTGGAAAAGTCCACCCCGTCCCCGTCCCCGGGCCTCTGCGGCGGGATTTTCTGTCTCATACGGACCGCCGCGCCATCCTGACTCTCCAGACGAAATAGGCCAGGCCCGCGCACAGGGCGGCCACCACCAGGTAATCCAGGATGTGGGTATACTGCTGGACGAGGATCCAGTTTTCTTTCAGCCGCACCCCGCAATAGACCAGAAAGCCGTTCCACAGGGTGGCTCCCACCGCAGTATACAGGATAAACGGCGCCAGGGACATGCGGGCCAGCCCCGCGGGAATGGAAATGAGGTGCCGCACCACCGGAATGAAACGGGAAATAAAAATAGTGATGCTGCCATAACGGGCAAAAAAATTCTTGGTCCACTCCAGATGGTGGACATTGAGCAGCAAATAACGGCCATAACGCAGCACCACCGGTTCTCCCAGCATCCCCATGCCGTAGGACAACAGCGACCCCACAATCGAGCCCAGGGTGCTGGCGATCATAACCCAGAGGGGATCGAAGTGACCGGTAAAAATGAGAAAACCCGCGAAAGGCATGACCAGCTCGCTCGGCACCGGAGCGATCATGCTTTCCAGGGTCATGAGGATGAAAACGCCGATATAACTGCAGTGCTGGATTATGGCAGTATTATAGGTACAGAGGGTTTCAGTGAGGCCCATTAAGTTACGATTCTCCTAATTCACGGTAGTGCAATTCCTCTTCCACCTTGGTTTCCCGCTCAACGAGCTTTTGGCTGAGCCGCACCGGGTACTCGGGCGGCTTTTCCAGGGCCTTGTGGGGCTCGGGCAACAGGTCGTACTGCCGGCGGAAATAATCCCGGGAATCCTCCAGCGTCGGCTGCGGCTCCAATGGGGTACCGTTTTCCATGACCTTTTGCAACAGGGGCACCCCCTCCGGCAGGGCCTCTTCCCTGAGAGCGATAGTATCCCCCTGCATCAGGCCTTTGTCGTCGAACCGCCGCCAGATCTGCTTTTTATCCACCAGGGTGACCTTGCCGGTGGAGAGCTTCATCACCGGATGACCGGCATATTTGACCAGCTTGTAGGCGATGTCGAAATAGGGGGCATCCGCGGACACCCCCATTTTGGTGCCCACCGCGAAGCTGTCCACCAGGCCGCCGGAGGCCAAAACTTTGGTTATTTTGAATTCGTCAAAGCCGCCGCTGGCCAGGATTTTCACGTAATCCAGGCCCTCTTCATCGAGGACCCGCCGCACTTTTTTGCTGATCGCGGCGATGTCGCCCGAATCCAGGCGCACGGCGCGCAGGCGTTCCCCCCGGGCCTCCATCTCTTTGGCAACCTCGGCGGCCTTCCGGGCTCCGACCACGTTGTCATAAGTGTCGATCAGGAGTGTAGTGGCTTCGGGGAAATTTTCGGCAAACACCCGAAAGGAATCGATTTCCTCGTGAAAGCTGGTGACATAGGAGTGGGCCATGGTGCCGAAGGTGGGGACGCTATACAGCTTCCCGGCCAAAACGTTGCTGGTGCCGGTAAAGCCCACCAGATAAGAGGCCCGGGCCACCTTGAGGCCCGCGTCGCTGCCATGGGTGCGCCGCAAGGAAAAATCCACGATGGGCCTACCCTGGGCCGCTTCCACCGAACGGGCCGCCTTGGACGCGATGAGAGTTTGAAAGCTGACCGCGTTGATGATGAAGGTCTCCACCAACTGGGCCTCGATGACCGGGGCGCTCACCTCGAGAAGAGGTTCATCTTTGAAGAAAATGCTGCCCTCGGTCAGGGCGTAAACTTCTCCGGTGAACCGCAGGTCCTTCAGGTAATCGAGAAACGCGGTGCGAAACCGGCCGGTGGATTCCAGGTAAGCAAGATCCTCTTCCGCGAAACGCAGGGTGGACAGGAACTCCAGGGCCTCGGCCAGCCCGGCGGCCACGAAATAAGCTCGATTATCCGGGTACTTGCGGATAAAAAGACTGAAGGTGGCCTCGTCGTTCATGCCCTGGTCGAAATAACACGCAGCCATGGTGAGCTGGTAGAGGTCGGTGAGCAGGGCCAGCCGTTGGCCTAAAGGTGCTTGTTTCATGGCTGTCTTTCTTTTGGAAATGAACTGGGTAAAAAGAATAAGTTGGTGCCGGTATGGGTGTCCGCTTACCTCAAGGCTTCGGTATAGTGAGGCGCCGTCCTTTTTCAGAGATCTTGTCCCGGCGGGCCCCGCTATGCTCCAGAGGATATAAACCCGCGTTTATAGCGCAGTCTTCGCACATTGGCTTGCCGTCAGAGCTATATACGTCATTTCCAGCAATCTCTGTGCCGCAACTGCTGCACGCCGTCACTGGTCCTCCAGTGCTAATTGCTCTAATAATTAGAGAGCCTTGCAAAATTCATTTTAAGACTGGAGATTCTTCCTTAATTGCTTTA
>CAZLRL010000396.1:0-3163 GCA_964561645.1 uncultured Desulfobacterales bacterium | reverse complement strand
CCTCCTTGACCTCCAGGTTGTCGGCCACCTTATGGTAGCGCCCGCCCCGGCTCAGCGCTGTTCTGTAAAGATGAGCCAGGGGAGGGAGTTTTCCTCCACATAAGGGAAAGGGGAGGTTATCTTGCCGTTATCATCCCTCTGGGGGTTACTTTTTAATTAACTCCTTGAATTTTACCCAAAAAGTTTCTTAATCAAGCTCATTTCTGCTTATCGCAGCCATACTCCTCCACAATGATCTGGCTAAATCGACTTTAAGGAAGAAGGCCTAAAAGGTAACTCAGGTCATGACCCCTACCCCTGCCATAAATTCCTTCCTCCAATTCCTTAAGTAAAAATCGGCAGCACAGGCTTCCAGCCCGTGCACACAGGCAAGATGCCTGTGCTTCTGGTCCATATGCGGCCAAGCTGGGCGCCTTTTTTCGGCTTGTTCCTCAGAACAGCAAAATATTGCCAAGTAACTAGAAAAATTTATTTTTACCGTTTTTTGTGCTATTTTGCCTCCCACAGGGAATTTATTATCATTCCCCATAAGTTTTTTTTCTGGTCTCCTTCGTGGGCCCGGAAATCAGGGGTAACGGGTGGGGGAGAATTTACCTGTTCACCACTTAAGATAGACCTGGGACCTTGAAACGGATTGCGGAGGGACATTATGATTGAACATGCACGTATAAAGTCCGGCTTTGATTGCGAGGTCTTGTTGGGGGCGGAGTTCTTCCGCATGGCCATCCACACATTATTTGATTCAGGCCAATTGGAGAGTTCACATCAAATCGGTGAGCGCGGCATGGTCATCCAGGTTGATAGGCCCACCGCGGCCGAGATTGTCTTCGACGCGTCAGAAGGCATCACCATCGGAGAAGACGGCAACCCAGGTGAGATCTCGGGGCCGGCCGACCTGTTGGTAACTTTTCCCACTCGGTTTTTGCAAGCGGATGGAGGCCAAAAGGACACGCAGCTTCGCCTCTTTCTGGCCGTGCACATCCAGGAACATGAGAGTTCAGTCACCCACCTGATGAACCGGTTTGACCTGGAGGTGACCTATGCCGGGATGCATCAGGAGAACTGGGACTGGCTCGAGGACAACTACACCATAATTCTTCCCGTCGCCATGGACAAAGAGTTGCATGAAAACATCCAGGTGAAACTCGATAATAATATCCTGCTAGCAGATATCCAAAAGGTGGCCATCCGCAAGCTGCCGGCTGAACCGGGGTTTCAGCCGTGTTATGCGGTGTATGTCAATCTGCCCCTGAAGCTCGGACCCACTACGGAGTTTATCCCGACCGAACCAGGAGCCCTTGTCCCTTTCGTCACGGTCGTATTGCCCCCCGAACCTGACGATCAGCCGGTGGATCGCGGCGATGCCGCTCTGGGGCTGAATTTCCTTCCGCCGGACCTTCACCTAGCCCTGGGCATGCCTAAAGAAATTTACTCCCGGTTGTCCACCAACCAGATGCATACCTTCACCCAAGAATACTCTCCCGGAGAATGGGCGAGGCCGGTGAAAGATGCCGAGGGGAACATCATCGGCAACCACAAGAAATTCAAGCTGGAGCCGAGTTTTTATCCCATTGATCTTTCCTTCCCCAAATATCCTGCCCTCCGGGCCACCTCCACCACCAGGATAGAGGGCTACGATGTGGAGACCAAAATCTACCTGATCTTTAAAACCGATGACAACGGCGAATTGCTGCTGGATGTGGATGTGCGCAAGCCGGAAGCCGACACCAGTTTTCTGGATGTGGGGCTCCTTTTCCTCGGAACGCTGCTCGGCGTCTGCTTGGCTCCGGTTACGGGTGGCTTGTCTATAGGGGGCGGACTTTTGTTGTCCGGAGCGGCCATTGGCGCGCTCCATGCCGTCAAGGACAGCTATGAAGAGGAAGGTCAGAAAACGCTGGAAGGGATGGTCGAGGGCAATCGGGACAGCCTGCTGGCTTTTCTGACGGCTATTCCCAGCCGCCCCACCATTGTGGCGTTAAGAACTGACCCCTTCTATCGCCGCCACTTCCAGGTGGTGACTCACTTTCAGGATATTACCCTTCGATCCAGCGGTATAAGCTTGGCGGGAACCGTCCACCCAGGCAGCCAGGACATCCCCCTGGAAAACATCCAACTGGTGGGGCGGGAGCGGCTGGAGGAGCCGGTGGGCGAGCTCAAATCCCTGATTTTCCAGGTGCCCCAAGCTGATGAGATTATTAACCCGGATAACTGGAGCCGCCCTGATCCCCGCAAGCCTTCCTGGTTCGCGTTGCCGCCGGCCGAGGCCGTGCGGCGGTTCAAAGGGCGCCCTCTCAAACAACACTATCTCAGACCGGAGCGGGTGCGCGTGCGCAGCGGTCAGATCACCGAAATCGCCTTCGACACCGGGCTGGCCCTGGCGCCCTTCGAGGCGGGCGATCTTCAGGAGAAGCAACTGTTACATGTACTGGATGTGCAGCTCGTCAAATCGTGGAAATGCAAGCCCTACTATCGTTCCTTACCTGACCGCTATCCTCAGAACAACCTGAGCAAGCGCCCCCCGTATAACTGCGCCCTGGCCCTGCAACTGGGCAGGGAATTTGCAGATTTCAACCAGGAGGTCATCCGTTTTGCCAATGATGTGACGGAAGATTTCTGGAACTGGAAACCTGATGATCAGAGCAAGTCGGCGGGAGTTGTCGCCTGCCACGCTATATCCACCTATCCCCTGATGAAAGATATGATCTCATCCTTCCTGTTCTTTAATCGGGAGATCCCGGCTTACACCTGGGACAACCTGGATAATGCCCTCCTCAATCCGGATTGGCCCCCGGATGAATTTAACAAGTACACGCCGCTAAACTTTTTGCCCGAACACAGCCTTGACCTCCAGAAATACATCATCCGTCTTGATACCCAGCATTTGCTAATCGAGAGTTATGTGCCGCTCTATGTAGAAACCCTGACCCTTCGACAGCTGATCGGAAACCTCTGGGACTATCTGTGGGGACGCCTGGGTATCATGTATAAGCTGCACTACGACTATAACCAATGGTAGAGTCAAAAAGGATAAATCACGCCCCTAGAAATTGTTGTCTCCAAATGGCAAACTTAAGACCCCGGTGAAAATCATGTAGAATAGCCGCCCCCGGCTGTATTTAGCAGGCGAGGGCGCCTGCTCTACAATATATTGATTTGTTAACAG
>CAZLRL010000395.1:1420-3165 GCA_964561645.1 uncultured Desulfobacterales bacterium | reverse complement strand
TACGACTTGAGCTTATCGCCCAGGATGGCAAAGGCCAGGTTGGGGGCCACCCGCACCCGCTCGTTGATGGCCTCGATGTGTTCCGGACCCACCCCGCGGCGGCCCAACACCTTGTGGCGCTGTTCGTCGGTCAGAAGACAGAGCCGGAAGCAGCTGCCGCTCCGATCCGGCCAGCCCTCGTATTCCACGATTTCATTGCCTTCCTCGTCATAATACACCTTGCGGATGTAGGAGTCGGCAATGAGTTCATGGAACAGGCAGTTGCCCACGCCGCCGATACAGCGGTTGCCGTGGATCAGCACTTCGGTCTGCAGCCCCAGGGAATCCGCCTCTCGTTTGAAGCGGGTCAGCTTCTCCACGGTGTTGATTTCCGTGGACGCGACAATCTGGCTGGCGCCATAGGACTGATACCGAGCCATTTCCTCTTTAGTTTGAATATTGCAGCCAACGCTGGCGTGGATGATCAGCTCCGGGAACTCCCGGTGGATCTCCTGCATGACGGCCGGGGTCTTGACAATCACCCCTTCGATGCCGAAGTGGGTGTACTTCTCCACTTTACTCACCACCAGAGAAAGTTTTTCCGGGGGAATCTCGGCGTTGAGAGCCACCCGAACCTTTCCCTGATAGCCCTGGGCCAGGTGCACAGCCTCGCCAATCTGGCTGTCTTCCATTTCCCAGGCGCATTTGCGGCGGCTGAAGCCCTTGGCCCCGACGTACACGGCATCGGCGCCGTTGGCGAAGACGGCATCCACCATCTCCAGGCTGCCGCCGGGGGCTAATAGTTCATTGATCATACTTACCACACCTCCCTGAGCCTGCCTTTGGTCCCGCGGCCCGGCGGACTGCTGCGCTGGTGCCTATGGTAACCCCCAGGTCTGGTGGGTTCCTGCTTTGGCGGCCATTTCTTGCTGCCGGCCCATCTGTTTGGTTGTGATGAAAAATTTGCTGGTGATAATACGATTAATTTTAACATAAGTTCACTACAACAACCAGTCAACTATAATTGTAACCTTTGAAGGGGATGCCGGTCAACGGTAAGTCGGGGTGAATTATGCTTTTTTTTGGATGAAACCTCGGGCAGTTACACAAACCCCTTTATCTCCGCCCCGAACCGGGCTTACCCCCTAAGATAGACAATGGCCAGGGTGAAGGTCAGGGCGATTTCCACTGCCCAGGTGAGCATGTAGATCACCAGTTCCATGGGCCGGTAGTCTTCATCCAGAAGGATATGGTTCGGTTCTTCAAGAATTTCCCAGGAGGATTTTTCCAGTACGCTCATGATCCCGTTCTCCTAGCCAAATGGCTTACTTTTCGCCTCGAGCAGAATCTAATATCAAATTCGGGACTTAACCCGCTTTTAATAAAAATCTTCCAAAAGGTCGTCCACCGGCCGCTTCACCTGCCGGGTGCCCAGGGGCCCGTCGGCCAGCGCCGGAAAAGCCTCTTCCATGAGGGGCCGGGTCTTTTTGAAAATGACCCCGATGGGGATGCGCTCGCCCCATTCCTTGGCTTTTTGATAAGCCCAGAGCTCATTTTCCGGCTCGTAGCCGGCTTCTTCTTCCACCCGGTAGACCCGCTGTTTGTACCATTTGAAGGTATTCACCTTATTAAAGGTGACGCAGGGCTGCAGCACCTCCAGGAGCGCAAAGCCCCGATGCTGCATGGCTTTTTTGTACATTTCCTTCAAGTGCTCACCCATGCCGGCAAAGGCCCGCCCCACCCAGGAACAGTCCTGGGCCACGGCC
>CAZLRL010000395.1:0-1410 GCA_964561645.1 uncultured Desulfobacterales bacterium | reverse complement strand
TAGAGCACCATGAAAAGCATCAGGGCCAGGGCGTGAAGCGGCGGATAGGGCGTGCCCTTCGGTTGCACCCCGGACTTGAAGCCGGTGTCGCTGGTGGGGGAGGCCTGCCCCTTGGTCAGGGCGTAAACCTGGTTGTTGTGCACCACCAGGGTCATGTCAGGATTGCGGCGAAACGTGGCCAACAGGTGATTGCCCCCCTCGCCGTAGCAGTCCCCGTCCCCGGTGGTGACCACCACCTTGAGCTCCGGATTGGCCAGGCGCACCCCGGTGGCCACCGGCAGGGCCCGGCCGTGAATGCCGTTGAAGGTGTTGCACCGGAGGTAGTGGGGAAACTTGCTGGACTGACCGATACCCGAGACCAGCAGGATGTCCCGGGGCCGAATTTCCAGCTCCGCCAACGCTTCCTTGAAGGCCTTGAGCATGGGGAAATTGCCGCAGCCCGGACACCAGGCGGATTCAATACTGTTATAAATTTCCAGGTCCAGCATGATCTAGCCCTAGACCTCCGCTTCCAGGTTGCGGAGGATAAAATTCGGGGTAAAGGGCAGGCCGTCGGACCGCAAAACCAGGTGATCCGCGACTATGCCCGTCTCCCGGCGCAGCAGGCGGGCCAACTGGCCCACCGCGTTGCCTTCCACTACAACAATCTTTTCCGCGCCCTTGAGGGCCTGGGTCACCGCGTCCTTGGGAAAGGGCCAGATCTCGGTCAGATGCACCAGCCGCGCCGCAGTGCCCTGCTTGTCGAGGCGGTCCACCGCTTCGGCCACGGGACCATAGCTCGAGCCCCAAGTCACCAAAACCAGGGGGGCGTCGTCCTTGCCGACCCGGGTGATGTTGCCCATCTCCTTTGCCAAACCCTCGAGTTTGGCCAGGCGCTTGCGGTGCATCTTGACCCGGACCTCCAGGTCCTCGGTCAGGTGCCCGTCCGGGGTGTGTTCGTCCGAGTCGGCCACCACGATTTCCGGCCCGAAACCGGGCAGACAGCGCGGGGAGACGCCGTCTTCGCTGAGAGTGTAACGCTCGTAGTCTTCGCCCCCGGAACACTGGTCGCCCGCCTGGGGCAGCGCGTCCACCGCGGGAAAATCCTCGGTCAGATGAGTAAGTTGCGCGTCGGCAAAATACTGGTCCGTCAAAATAAAAACCGGCGTCTGAAAGCGCTCCGCCAGGCGCAGGGCCTTGGCCCCCAGCCGGTAGCCTTCGGCCGGGGTGCCCGGGGCCAGCACCGCCCGGGGAAAATCGTCCTGGCTGGCATGGAGCACGAACTCCAGGTCCCCCTGGGAAGTGCGGGTCGGCAGCCCGGTGCTGGGTCCGGGACGCTGGGCGATCACCACCACTATCGGGGTTTCGCTCATTGCGGCCAGGCCCACTCCCTCGCTCATCAGGCAAAAGCCCCCGCCGGAGGTCCCGGTC
>CAZLRL010000394.1:0-3165 GCA_964561645.1 uncultured Desulfobacterales bacterium | reverse complement strand
TCGCTTTCCAGGAGGGTTTCGGTCAGCGCGGCGCAATTCACCGACACAAAGGTCTTGCCGGCCCGGGGGCTTTGCTGATGGATGGCCCGGGCCACCAGTTCCTTGCCGGTGCCGCTTTCGCCGCTGATAAGCACCGTGGCCCGGGAAGTGGCCACCCGTTTCACCAGGGCCAGAATTTCCCGCATGGCCTGGCTTTCGCCCACGATGTTGGGGGCGCCGTATTTTTTGTCCAGGTCCGCGAGGAGCATGCGGTTTTGCAAAATCAGGCGGTGATATTCCAGGGCCCGGGAGATGGTGGCCAAAAGCTCTTCGTTTTTGAAGGGCTTCAAAATGTAGTCATAAGCCCCGGTTTTCATGGCCTCCACCGCTTTTTCCACGGTGCCGTAGGCGGTCATCATGATCACCGGCAGGTCCGGGTAGAGGCGTTTGAGCTCCCCCAGCAGCTCGATGCCGTTCATTTTGGGCATCTTCATGTCGGTGAGCACCAGGTCCACGTCGCTGGTGCCCGCGACTTTGAGCGCGTCCTGGCCTCCGGCCGCGGTGAGCACCTCATAGCCCTCATCGCCCAGGAGGGCCTCCATGACCGTGAGGTAATTAATTTCGTCGTCGACTACCAGAATGGTGTCCATAAGTTCCTGACGTTATTATTCTTTTTGGGGCAGCGGCAATTCCGGCAATTGAATGACTACCGAAGTGCCCTCGCCCGGGGCGCTGTCGATTTTTATGTTACCCCGATGGCTTTCGATGATGCTCTTGACAATGGGGAGTCCCAGGCCGCTTCCCTTTTCTTTGGTGGTGTAAAATGGGTTGAACACTTTTTTCAGGGTTTCAGGCTCGATGCCGTCGCCCGTGTCCTGGACCCGAATTTCCGTGCCCTGGCCGTTGGGTCCGGAGTTCACCGAGACCTTGAGGGCCCCGCCTTCGGGCATGGCCTGGATGGCGTTCAGCAAAAGGTTCAAAAAGGCCTGGTGCAACAGGCCCGGATCCGCGGCCTGCACCTTGCCGTCCGTCTGATAATCCCGATCCACCGCGATATGCAGCCGGTCGATTTCCGGATGCAGTAATTCGATGCTGCGGTCCAGGACCCGGTTCAACTCGCAGGGCTGTAAATTGGGCTCCCGGGGGCGGGCAAAGTCCAGAAATTCCGAGACCTTGGTGTTGAGGCGGTTGGCCTCCTCCACGATAATCTGGGCCAGGCGGTTATCGGGTTCATATTTGTTGAGGCGCTGCCGCAAGAGCTCCGAGGTGGAGCTGATAATACCCAGAGGATTGCGGATTTCGTGGGCCACGCCGGCGGTCATTTCCCCCAGCGCGGCCAGGCGCTCGGCGTGGTGGAGTTGGGCCTCCAGGGTCCGCTGCTCTTCCTGGCGCCGCTCCAGGATCACCTCGGCCTGCTTGACGATCTGGCGCAGGACCAGGAACAGCAAGCCCATGATCAGAAAGGATATCAGGAGGATGATGCCCTGGAATTTGCCGATGCCCGCGATGTCGCCGGAAATATCCTGGGTGACCTCGAAGACGCCCACCACCGGGCCGGGGTTGGAGCCGGGCTTGCCCTCCAGCCGGAAGGGGAAATACCCCCGCAGCCGCTGGTTACGGGAACCCCAGTGAGGTACCAGGTCCCAGAGGAAGCTGCTGCCGAGGCGCTCGAAATGCTGCTGCCCGAACAAGGCCTGCTTGACCCCGAAGACGTCAAAACAATCTTTGCCCAGGGTCTGGCGGCTGGTGCTGTAGGACAACACCCCCACCTGGTCGTAGATGGCCAGTTCCTCGACGTGAAAGCCGTGGATGGTGTTTTTCACCACCGAGTCCAGGCGCTGGTATTGTTCCGGATCCGCAATGGTGATGCGCCCCTGCTTTTCAATGGCCGTGGGCACGAGGAATTGTTGAAAGACCTGATGGTTCAGGTTGGCCGCCAGCAGCTTCAAATATTCCTCGCTTTTGGCCAGGGACATCCTCTGGGCCCGGTGGGCCAGAATCAGGGTGAGGATGACCGTGAACACCAGGATGACCACCAGGCTGGTCAGGGTAAAAAACTTGGCCAGCCGGAAGGTCTCGAGGTCCCGGCCCAAGGCCCACCAGGAGGTTTTGGTTTTATGTGCTGCCATGCCTCTCAAGGACTGGTAAGACCAGATTACTCCGTTATTTTACCATAAATTTTGGCCAGCTTGGGTGCAGCCGGTCAAACTCCTGCGGTTGGCCTTCTCCGTCGGTCACGGCGAACTCCGCCTGGAATGAAGGGGAAGGGCAAATTCAGCAAAAGTTTAGTAATTATATCAAATTAGCCCACTTGCGGGGGAGATGCAAGGAGAAACGGAATGCCAGGGGAAGGTCGAGGGGGAATGTTTGTTTTTACATCTTTGCACCTCGGCGCCTTGGCGTGAGCTTACGACAGCATCCTGGCACCCCGGGCGTCGTAGAAGAGGTTGGCAGGAGTGTCACCCCCCAGGAGCCGGCGGAACGCGTCCACCATGAGGCCGCCGATGATCTGGTTGGTCATGATGACCGCAGGTTCGGGTGCGTAGACGCAGGAGGCCCGCTGGCGTTCGGCGACGTCGATGTCGCGCCGGCCCACGAGGTCGTAGAGTCCCAGGAGCTCCGCCGGTGTGGGGCCGCCCGCCGCGGGGTTGAAGATCACCACCTGACCGGCTTCCACCCCGGTGCCGCCGCTGATGAGGATCTGGCCGTTGTGACGGCACTTTTCGCTCAGGATGATGCGACTTTCATGATTGTCCGTGCAGTCGAAGATTGCGGCAAAGGAAGAGAGGTCGGAGTTTTTGGTGACATACGCGGTTTCAGCCCGGGCCGCGACCCCGAACCATACGGTGAGTCTTTGCGCCAGGGCCTCGGCTTTGGGCTGGCCCACCGCATCCCAGAACAGGATCTGGCGGTTCAGGTTGGTGACCTCCACCGGGTCGGGGTCGATGAAGGTGAGAGGGCCAAAACCCAGCGCGGCCAGGCCCAGGCCCACGAAGTTCCCCAGGGCCCCGGCCCCTACGATGGCGAGGGGGTTTTCGGTTTTCGGTTTTCGGTTTTCTGCTTCACGAGCACCGGCATCAGGAGGACCGGAAGCGTTTTCCCAGGTTATCCTGGCGACCGCTCCCGATGGAGATAGGTGGGGAAGCGGGGTTTTCTTTTCTCCCTCTCTCCCCGCCGGGGGGAGAG
>CAZLRL010000393.1:0-3177 GCA_964561645.1 uncultured Desulfobacterales bacterium | reverse complement strand
GCGCCGGTGTGCCCGGCGCCGGTGGTCCCCGGCCCTCCCCCCAGGTGAAAAACATTATTGTCTTTACATAACCAAGCGAATAAGCGGCAAAAATTTTTCCCATGCGTCTGGCCCTGATTTCCGACATTCACAGCAACGTCCAGGCCCTGGAGCAGGTGCTGGGCCGCCTGGACCGCGAAGGGGTGGACCTGATCCTCAATCTGGGGGATCTGGTGGGCTATAACGCCAACCCCAACGAGTGCGTGGAGCTGCTTCAGACCCGGCCGGTGCTGAGTCTGGCCGGCAATCATGACCTGGCCCTGTTGAACGCGGAGTTGGCCCAGCATTTTAATATTATCGCCTATCAGGCCATCATGTGGGCCCGGACCCAGGTGCGGCCGGAATTTCTGGAATTTTTCCTCAGTCTGTCCCTGACCCGGGAAGGCCAGGATTACCTGGCCTGCCACGGCACCCCCACCAGCGCCGACTCCTATATCAATTATCATTTTCAGGGGAAAAAGGTGCTGAAAATGCTGGATAAGGCGCTGCGGCTGCGGGTGTGTTTTTTCGGGCATACCCACCGCCGGGCCCTGTGGTATAAGGATATTCGGGGGAAAGTGGCCACCCAGCCCGTGAGTGCGGGGAAAATTTTGCTGGAGCCCACCTGGCATTACCTGATCAATCCGGGGAGCGTGGGCCAGCCCCGGGACGGCAACCCGGAAGCGGCGTACGCGATTTTTGACGCCGAGGAATTTTCCATTCACTACAAGTCGGTGCCCTACGATGTGGCCGGGGCCCAGGACAGCATCCTCAAGGCCGGGCTGCCGGAGTACCTGGCGGAGCGCCTGGCCCTGGGCGTGTGACAAGGGGGAAGCGATGGCGATGTACCAGAAAGAGGGAATTCTCAAGGACGGCACCCGGGTGGTCCTGCGCCCCATGGAAAAAGAGGACCGGGACAAGCTCCTGGATTTCTTCCGCCATGTGGACGACCGGGACCTGATGTTTTTGCGCAACGACGTGCGGGACCCGGCCACCATCGATCAATGGGTGGAGCACCTTGACTATCGCCGGGTTTTTCCCCTGATCGCCGAAGTGGACGGCCGCATCGTGGGGGACGCCACCCTGCACATGCGCAAGGTGGGCTGGAAGCGCCACCTGGGCAACGTGCGCATCGTCATTGCCAAGGAGTACCAGGGCAAGGGGCTGGGGACCCTGATGGTCAACGAGATCATCGATCTGGCGGCGGAATTCGGGCTGGAAAAGCTGGTGGCCGAGATTCATCTTCTGGCCCACACCGCGCTGGCCACCTTCAAAAACGCGGGCTTTTCCGCCAAGGCGGTGTTCGAGGACCTGGTGAAGGACCCTTCGGGTCAGAAGGGGGACCTGGTGGTGATGATGTGCGACGTCCTGGCGCGGGAACGCTAGGGCGGGGTTTGAGTTTCGAGTTTTGAGCGATGAGCTGTGGGCTGTGAGCTGTGGGTTCAGGGCTATAAGCTGTAAGCCTTAAACCTTAAGCTTAAATACCAGCCTTTTAAAAACCTTACAACTTAGGTATAATCAAAAAAATTCTTAGGATGCCACCATGGCGGAAAAAGAAGCCCAACAAATCCTGAATATTTTGCGGCAAAAAGGGCCCGCGGGTGAGACTGAGATCCAAGCCTGGACTCTCCTTGATTTTGACACCCTGCAAGGTGCTCTGAATGAACTCTCAGACCAAGGCTTGGTGAACATCGACACAACCTCGTGGCCTACCTCCGGCGGGATGGTCAAGCTGACCACCAAAGGTCTGCGTCAGGTGGATTAACATGTCCCCTGAGTGGTTGCAGGAGTTGCCGCCCCTGGCTTTTTTTGCCATTGTTTTAAGCCTTTCCACTCTCTTCATCCTTTCGGAGGTCGCGGCTTCTTTCCAATGGAAAGGGCTGCCCCCCTTCCGGGTGCTCTTCAATCCCTGGGCCTTGTTGCTTTACGCCATTTATGGCGGCATCACCTTTTTGCTGGCCTTGCTGTTATGGGAGCGCCAGGTCCTGAGCTTCTCTCTGAGCTGGGCCGTACTGCTGGGCCTGGGGGGACCACAGCTCCTCAAGCTGAAATTATCCTTCACCCCCCTCTCTGACCCAAAAGATAAATTTCAATTGTCTTTCGAAGAACTTTTTACCCGGCTCCGCCTCTTCTGCTTTACCCAGATACAGGATTCTCTGGCCAACCGCCGCTTGAAGTATAAGGCCCAGCAATTACAAAAGGATGAAATAGAGTTGATCCAGCGCCTGGAGCTGTTGTGCCCCGCCGAGGTCTATCAGAACCTCCTGAAACTCATCCTGGAACGCCGGCAAAAGGCCCCTCAAACCATTAAATCTTTTCTGGTGGACCTTATCGAAAAATACGATCCCGACTTTCCCAGCCAACGGTAATTCACCCCCTTTCCGGAGGCCCTCATGATGATCGCCGTCTCCTTCACCAGGGAGCCCGACGGCCGCTATATCAGGGAATTGCTGCTCCCCGGCCGACTAGAACTCCTCCGCCAACCGGTCTCCCTCCCCGAATTGTATCCGGGCAGACAATACAGTTGGGAAACTTCCCTGGAAGAGCGCCCGGACCTGCCGGAGCTGGGCCAGCGCCTCTTTGCTGCGGCTTTGGGGGAAACCGGGCAGCAGGTTTACCATCAGCGCCGCACCCCGGGGGTGCAGTTGCGCTTCCGGGAGCAGCCCGACTTGCCCGAAATTGCCGCTTTGCCCTGGGAAATTCTCCATGACGGCCGGCAGTTTGTGGCCCTGGACGCCCGCACCCCCGTCATTCGGGAGATCCAGGACCTGCCGCCCTTCGACCGGGTGGCCTATCAGAAACCTCTGCGGGTGCTCCTGGTCTGGGCCGCGCCCCGGGATCAGAACCCCCTGGAGGTGGAACGGGAGCAGATTGCCCTGTCCCTGGCCCTGGGTCGCTTCATCCAGGGCGGGCAGCTTGTGGTCCACGAGATCATCCGGGCCACTCACGCCAAACTGGCAGAGGCCCTGAGTTTCCACCGCTACGATGTGTTTTATTTCACCGGCCATGGCGTTCATCATGACGAAAAAGGGGGTTTTATCTGTCTGGAAAATGAGCAGGGTCAGACAGACCTCCTGCCTGCCGCCGAACTGGCCCGGCTGCTGGCCCCCAACTTTCCGCCCTTGATCTTTCTGAATTGCTGCCAGAGCGCCGCGGCCG
>CAZLRL010000392.1:0-3185 GCA_964561645.1 uncultured Desulfobacterales bacterium | reverse complement strand
AAACTCCATATTCAGGTGGGCCACGTGGAAGCAGGCGAGCGCTCCTACGATTGGCGTATGCCGGAGGAGCATAACCGGGTGATCATCGATCACATTTCGGAATATCTCTTTACCACCAATGACAAGGGGAAGACCCAGCTGGAACGGGAGGCGGTGCAGGGCACGATTTTTGTCACCGGCAATCCCATCGTGGATGCCGCCCTCCAGCATTTGCATCTGGCCAAGTCTCGTTCTCAAATCCTTGAAGACCTGGGACTGGCCCCCAAACAATATGCGCTGTTGACGACCCACCGGGAAGAAAATGTGGATTTTCCGGAAAACCTCAAGGGCATCCTGCAAGGCGTGTCCCGGGCCAGTGAGGTTATGGAGCTCCCGGTGATTTTCCTGGCCCACCCGCGCACCTTGAAGCGCCTGGAGGAATTTCACTTGCGGGACTGGGCCGCAGGATTGGCGGGGGTCAGGATCATAGAGGCCGTGGCGTACCTGGATTTCCTGAACCTGGTGGCCCATACCCGCCTGGTGTTCACCGATTCCGGGGGGGTGCAGCAGGAGGCTTGCATTCACCAGGTGCCCGCGGTGACCCTGCGGGAGAACACCGAATGGGTGGAGACCCTGGAGCAGGGCGCCAATCGCCTGGCCGGGACCGACCCGGAGCGCATCCGGCAAGCGGCCCGGGAGGCTCTGGAGACCACCTCCCGCTGGCCGGTGCCTTTCGGGGACGGCACCTCGGGGACCCGGATTGCTCTGATAACCAAAGAAATCCTGGAGAGTTGATGAACGGAGAATACTTCGAAGCCGAGCAAGATTGCCAGATCCAGGAACGGTGCGTGGTGGGACTGAAATACGCCCCGGATTGCCGGCCGGTCCGCCTGGGCTGCTCCGCCCGGATCAGGGTGGGCACCGTCATCTATGCGGATGTGGAAATCGGGGACTATTTTCAAACCGGCCATCACGTGATGATCCGGGAGAAGACCCGGATCGGCGACCACGTCGTGGTGGGGACCAATACGGTCATCGACGGCAACGTCACCCTGGGTGATTTTATCAAGATCGAATCCAACTGCTACATCCCCACGCATGTAACTATTGGGAATCGGGTGTTTTTCGGGCCCAACGTCACGTTGACCAATGACCGTTATCCCCTGAAGATGCGCGATCAATACCGGCCCGAGGGCCCCATCATCGAAGACGGTGTTACTCTGGGGGCCGGGGTGGTGGTCTGCCCGGGGCTGCGCCTGGGGGCCGATTCCTTTGTGGCCGCGGGCGCGGTGGTGACCAGGAATGTTCCCCCCGGCAGCCTGGTCATGGGGGTGCCCGGCAGAATCAGTCCTCTGCCCGACAAGTTGCGGGAGCGGAATATGGCCCTTTCCTGGAGGAAATATCTCCAGGAATGAGAAGCCGACTTATAATCGAGTTTTTGCATCATAAAGGTTTAAGGAGAACGGATTGCTCATGGAGACATTAAAAGTTGGGGTCATCGGGTGCGGCAAGCAGGCACCCAAACATATCTCCGGGTTGCGGAAAATTCCCGGGGTGGAACTGGTTCTGGCGGACATTGATACCGATTTCGCGGCGGAATTGGGGCGCAAGGAAGGTCTGACCTGGGCTTCGGATGTGGAAGAAGTTTTTCAAAATGACAACATCGCCGCGGTGGATATCTGCACTCCCACCCAATCCCACGTGGACCTGATCCGCCGGGCCGTGGAATCCGGCAAGGATTTCTTCTGTGAAAAGCCTTTGTGCGAGAACCTGGAGCAAGCCCGAACGCTGCACAACTTGCTGGAATCCTCCCAACGATACGGCATGGTGGGTTATATCTACCGTTTTTCCCCGGTGTTTGAATTGGGCTATTCCCTGTTCGAGGACGTGCCCTTGATCGGCGAAAGCATGGTGTTGGGGAAAATCGTTTCGGCCTTCTTCCGGTTGGGCGGCCGCGGTTCCCACCAGGTGTGGAAGCATCGGAAAGCCAATGGTGGCGGGGCCATTAACGAAATGCTGGTGCATATGATCGACCTGGCCCTGTGGTATTTCGGTCCGGTACAGGAGGCCGAGGTGCTGACTTGCGATTTGTTGCGACCCAAGCGGATCATTCAAGGGAAGGAAGAGAAAGCGGACGCGGAAGATTATGTGTTGGTCAGGCTAAAGACCAAGAGTGGGGTCGAGGTCCTCTGTCAGGCCGACCTGGTCACCCCGGCCTTTACGCAGTTTGTGGAAGTGCAAGGGGAAAATGGCACTTTCATGGGCTCCATTCAGCAAGATATGCCTTCCTTTATTTATTGCCAGGAGGACGCGGCGGGCTACCCCAAGGGTAAAACCATGCTGAGCTTTGGCAAAGTCAACCTGTTCGACGCCCAGATGGCGGAATTTGTGCGGGGCCTGCGCTTGAAAAGAAAGCCTTCCCGCTGCACTTTGGACGATTCTCTGGCCATACTGGAGACCCTGGAATTACTGAGCAAAGGTAAACAATGATGCAAACTATCTCTATTGCTGAAATCAAATTAACCTCAGAAGAAGTTGCCGCGGCGGTCGCGGTCCTGGAATCCGGGGCCCTGCGTCAAGGGAAAGAATGCGACGCCTTTGAAAAAGAATTTGCGTCCAAGGTAGGGGCCCGTTTCGCGGTCACCAGCGCCAACGGTTCCGCAGCCCTGCACCTGGCTTATCTGGCCTTCCTGAAGCCCGGGGATGAAGTTCTGGTCCCCTCCTTTACCTTTATAGCCACTGCCAGCATGGTGACCATGAGCGGTGGCATACCGGTTTTTTGTGATATCGATCCCCGGACTTTCCTGTTGGATGTTGAGGATGCGGCCAGCAAAATCACCCCTAAAACCCGGGCCCTGGCGCCGGTGCATCTGTTTGGCAATGCCTGCGACATGAATGCTCTGACCGCCCTGGCGGAGAAACACGATTTGCGCCTGGTCTGGGATGCGGCCCAGGCCCACGGGGCTCGGTTCAAAGGCCGGGATATCGGCTCTTGGGGTGATTTTGTCTGTTATTCCTTCTATCCCTCCAAAAACATGTTTGTGGGGGAAGGGGGCATGACCTGCACCGACAATGAGGACTATGACCGCCTCATGCGCTTCATGCGCACCCACGGCCAGACGGGCAAGTACCTGCACACCATGCTGGGGCTGAATTATCGCATGACCGATGTAGAAGCAGCTATCGGGGGAGAGCAGCTCAAACGT
>CAZLRL010000391.1:0-3192 GCA_964561645.1 uncultured Desulfobacterales bacterium | reverse complement strand
GTTTTCACCGGCCGGGAAACGATCCGGGTCATGTTGAGGGAGCGGTCCGCCAGGGGCCGCAGGGTCTTATGTAACGCCCCCGGAATGTCGTCTACCGCAAAAATGATGGAAGTCTTGTCACGGCCGGTAGCCGCGGGTGCATCCGGACCCAGGACGAAGAAGTGGGTGATATTGCCGGGGTGGTCCTCGATCCTGGCTTCCACCACCCTCAGATCGTAGAGGGGCGCGGCGAAGGCGCTGGCAATGGCCGCGGAATTAGGATTTTTCGAGGCTTTCTGGGCCGCCACCCCGGTGGAGGCCACCTCCAGGACCGGAATTTCCGGCAGATGGGTGGCCAGCCAGCGGCGGCATTGGCCCAGGGCCTGCGGGTGGCTGTAGATCACCTCGATATCCGCTTTTTGGCCGGACTTGGACACCAGGTCGTGGGAAATCTCCAGGTAAATTTCCCCGCAAATTTTGAGAGGGGTTTCGGCAAAGAGATCCAGGGTGTCATTGACCACGCCCTCGGTGGAATTTTCCATGGGCACTACGCCATAGTGGAATTTGCTTTTCTCCACCTCGCCGAAGACCTCCTGAATGGTGGCCATGGGACCGAAGCGGGAGGCGTAGCCGAATTTTTTCAACGCGGCCAGATGGGAAAAGGTGGCCTCCGGTCCCAGGAAAGCCACCCCCAGCGGGGCCTGGATTTCCCGGGCCGCGGAGATGATTTCCCGAAAGATATTCCGCAGCGCCTTGGGGCTCAGGGGTCCGGGGTTCAAGTGCAGGAGGTGGGCGATCACTTCCTCTTCCCGCCGAAAATCCAGGGTGCGGGCCCCCTCCTGGTTTTTGATTCTGCCGATGGCCTGGGCCAGGGATTGACGCCGGTTGAGGAGGGTCAGAAGCTCCTCGTCAGTGGCGTCGATCTGCCGCCGAAGATCGTCTTTTTCTGGCATAGCTATTTCTCGGTAATGGTTTCCTGGATTTGATGGCCGAAATGGCGGGCTCCGCTTTCCAGGGCCACCAGCACTTCGTCCCCCGGTTTCAGAGAGACGATGGATACGGCTTCCCCTCCGGGCCGGGTCAGCCGGATGGTTTCAGCATTCTGGAGAATGATGCTGATTTCCCGGCCCTCGGCCTCCGCGGCCACCAGCATCAGGGGACGGCTTTCCACCTTGGAGCGCCCCACCACCGCGGACCGGGAGCGGCCGTCGTGTCCCACCACCAGCACCTCGTCGCCCGCGTTCAGTTCCCCCAGGTACTTGGTCTTGTTGCCCGGCACCCGGATGTAGGCGTGCACCGGCCCGGCGTTCACCCGAAAGGGGCGGGGGGCCACGTAAGGGTTTTCCAGGGACTCGGCGTGCACCAGGAACATGGCTCCCGCGGCGTTGCCCACCAGCATGCCTTCCCCCAGGCCCAGGTTACAACATGTGTCCACGCAGACCCGGTCGCCCATGCCTAAGGGCTTAAGCGCGGTGATGCGGCCAACCCCGAGGGGCACCGGGGGCGAGGCCTCCTTCACCACGCGGGCGATGGCCTTGATTACCGAGGGGTCGTCGTTCACCACCACCAAACCGTCCACGCCCTTTTCCAGGACGCCCAGGAAGGTGCGGGCCGAGTCCGGATCGCTGACCTCGACAAACAGATTGTCGCATTGGGCCACCAGGTTTTCCAGCGGGATCACCGTCCAGTCGGGGGTGCGCACCACCACCGGGCCGCTTTTGGCCAGGCGCACCACCTCCGCTTCCTGATCCACACCGGTCACGGTGACCTCCTGGACATGGGTGCCCGGCACCAGGTCGCCGTCCGGGGCCACCACCTGAATGAGGCCCAGGGATTTCACCTCGGCCGCGTGTCCTTCCGGCACCCACACCGCGTCGGCACCGCTTTCCAGCGCGGTGGTGACCAGCTTTTTCCTATAAGGGTCGACTTTAACCCAGAGCTGTTTCATGGCTTTTCCCTGCTACTCCCCCAGAAAACCCAGGGCTTCCTCCACCCCGGCATTTTCGTGGACAATAAGGCTGATGGCTCCCACCATGCGGCTGGGGTCCCGGTGCTGGAAAATGTTGCGGCCGATGGACACCCCGGCCCCGCCGGCCTCCACCGCGCCCTTGACCATTTCCAGGATCTCCCGGTCTGAGCTCATCTTGGGACCGCCGGCAATGACCACCGGTACCGGGCAGCCCGCCACCACTTCCCGGAACGATTCCATGGTACCGGTATAGGATACTTTGACGATGTCGGCCCCTAATTCCGCGCCCAGGCGGGCTACGTGCTTGATGGCGCCGACGTCATACTCGTCTTTGATGCGCTCCCCCCGGGGATACATCATAGTCAGCAACGGCATGCCCCATTCCATGGCTTCCCGGGACACCTTGCCCAGGTCGGCCAACATCTCCCGTTCCGTGCCGTTGCCGACATTGACATGCACCGAGACCGCGTCGGCCCCCAGCTTCAGGGCCTCGGTCACGGTGCACACCAGGGTTTTGGCGTTGGGAAAGGGAGACAGGGCGGTAGAGGCGGAGAGGTGGATAATCAGGCCCACGTCTTTGCCCCGGCGGCGATGCCCTCCCTGCACCAGGCCTTTGTGCTCGACGATGGCGTTGGCTCCGCCAGAGGCCACCTGGTTGACCGTGGTTTTCATGTCAATCAGGCCATCGATGGGACCCACCGTCACCCCATGGTCCATGGGGACGATCACCGTGCGGCCGGTCTCCCGGTTCATGATGCGTTCAATGCGGATAAGTTTGCCGATCACGCTTCCTCCTTCCCGCGGCCCGGGATTTTCAAGGGCGGCCCAGCCATAAAAAAAGCCGTGGTCGCCTGCCCTGCGCCACGGCTTTCAAAAGATCTGATTTTTGGGTTATGGTCTTTTAAAAGTCGAGGCGCAGCTCAAGCCCCCATAATAAAAGTAGCTAAAATAATAAGAGCAGAGCTGCCAGAGCTGCATTAAAAATAGCCCTCGACTTTAGATATCCGGCTTAATAAATGATTTCCCCCCTCCTGTCAAGCAAAAATTTTGGCGCCGGAGGAAATTCTTCAATCCGGGGGCGGGGTTTAGTCCAGGACCGAGAGGGGGCTTTGCTTGAAAAAATGGCCAATTGCTTCTTCAATCTGGCAGTGGCCCGAAGATGATGGTATAATCTTCCTTTACAAAATTTTATTAAACCACTACCTGCTAAAGCAGGTAGATTTTTAGACGACTGGAAGTCGGTT
>CAZLRL010000390.1:0-3197 GCA_964561645.1 uncultured Desulfobacterales bacterium | reverse complement strand
CCAATAAAACAAGGATTGAAACCCCTTTGATTTCACCTGGCCGCCGCCGCCCCGGGCCAGGTTAAAGTTGACCATCCAATAAAACAAGGATTGAAACGCCACGTCCGTGCCCACCGGCTGCGGCGCCTGGGCTGTTAAAGTTGACCATCCAATAAAACAAGGATTGAAACCTGATACGCCCGCCGCACCGCCGGCGTCAATATTGTTAAAGTTGACCATCCAATAAAACAAGGATTGAAACTCGTATCCCCAGAAATACAGGGCATGGCCACCCAAGTTAAAGTTGACCATCCAATAAAACAAGGATTGAAACTCGAAGTTGCCGTTGTGCAGGGGCAGGGCCTGGCGATCGTTAAAGTTGACCATCCAATAAAACAAGGATTGAAACCCGTTTTTCAGGTCATATATCGTCAATGCCGTTGACTTAAGCCCATTTATTGGCCCATTTACCGTGGCGGCTTTTGGATTTACGAGGGAATTTGCGACCTGGACGAGGACGATATTTTCTCCAGGTGATCTCGGCCAAACAATGCCTGGTGAGTTCTTGGCACTGCTCCAGGGTGTCGGCAATCAAGAGGCGGTCCAGGTACCTGGCCACCGCCACCAGGGCTGATTTAATTTCCAGGTCTTCCACCGGAAGCTTTTGTCGGCGAGCCGCTTCCAACATCATGATCCTGGTAAGGATATAGTAGAGGCAGGTGGATAGGATCCCTGGATAATACGCACCGCGCGGCGACAGGCTCGTGCCATCATGCCGTGGAGGATCCGCAACACCGCCAGGAGGGCCGGGTCATCCAGATGGCGCAGCTTGGCCTTGAGCCCAGCTATCCGATGGGCATCTTGGGCAACGCCTAACAGGCGATAGGCGGCGCCGCTTTCCAGGACCTGCGCCACGGCAGCGTCGCGGTCGCCGCTCGCCATGGCCTGCATATAGCTGGTTTTTTGGGCAACTCGCCTGGCAATGAGCTCAGACATCGATAGGCGCTCATCAGAAGGGAGGTTGCTGAGGGCAGTCCTGGCACAACGCTGCGCCAGTTTCGGCGGGAGGGTTATCCTGTTGTTATCGGCCTTTTGACGGTACGCCTGTATTTCGTCCCATAACAAAGGAGGGCAAAATTCTTCGATAAGTAAACAAGTTTCCAAGGCTGGACTGATAATGTTTTGTTCTGCGATAGAAGAAATAGTTTTGTTACTGATATCAATATCATTATTTAAGAATCCAATATAATTTTGAAAATGTGAAGCTAATTGAGCCTGGGAAATTAAAACATATCCGGGAGAGGTGATCATGCCGTCTCTAGTATCCGCAGTAATATCGGCAATATCATCCATTAATTGCCAATGAAAAAATCGAGAGTTCAGGCTCAAGAAATATTCTTTTAAAATTTCGTACTTTTTTAGTGCTGTTGGTGTCAAGCAATATAAAGCAATCGGGGCCAGAAAGAAGTTGATAGTTTTTTGATTTAATATCTCTTCATAATACCATTTCCAGTTATTCTCTTCAGTTAGATCGAATTGTTTCAGGCTTTTTAATTGGCCGGCCAGCAATGCCTTCGTCCGCTTGAGCCAGGTATGTTTTCCCACTTGCCAGGCAGCGCGCCAACCGGGGGCTTCCGGCCAGATTCGCCGCAACTTCTCCGTATTGGCCCTGACCAGTCGGCCTAATCCCAGGGCCAGGCAGACGGCGTCGGCAGAAGGGTACGGATGGCCGGGCTTTTCTCCCGCCTCAGCGGTGGGTGAGGTCTGCCCTGCATCGTTCCAGCCCTGCAAGATCTCCAGGAAATCCTCCAGAAATACGGGAGCGGCCTCGGGCGAGGCCAGATGTGAGTCCAGCACATAATCAGTAGCAATGATGGCGACACCCCAGGACCCGAAGAAATCGCCATACACGGTATAGTCCCTGGAGGAGAGATTCGCATGGTCACGCAGCAAGTATCTGGCCAGCAGCCATCCCAAGTGAGCCCCTCGGAGGTATCTCGGCACCAGCTTGGTTCTCTGCATGGGCCTCAAAACCGCTCTCAGCCGGGGGCCAAAGACTCTGGGCGCCTGGGAAAACAGGGTGCCAAGGAAATGGGGATAGAACCTGAAAATGGCCGCGGCCTGCCAGATGGTTTCCCCCCACGTTACAGGGTGAAAAGGCTGCCGGCAGATGGCGGTAAGCTCATCCATGATTTCAGGTATTATTTAGGTATTATGAAGCTGGAGAGAACTATGACTCTGGTACCGTCGAACATGAGATAACATCATGATTCCCAAAAATTGCCATAAGTTAACCAGACACAATAAAAATAGTTTAAGATCAAAGAAGTAGTTTTCTTGTAATTGATACTTATTTTTTTTAATCAACGATAAATAATATTCATATTTGGCACAAAGAACGGCGACGCCGAACTTATAACGCAACCCCGGGAGATGTAACAGATTTTGTTTGCCCCGCTGAAACAACCTTTCCGCTTCCTGCACCCGGTCCGCTACCCAAGCCCGCAGGCCTGGATCATCACCCGTGGCCAGGACTTCCTGGAGGTTGATTTGAAACCTCTCATTGTCCTCCCGGCTGAGATTAATGATCCCGGTTTTGAGATCAACCAGGAAATCCCTTAAGATGTGGGCCCATTTGCCGGCTATGCCTTCTTCGGGTCGGGGGAAATTCTCCAGGTTGGCCCCTGGACAGGAAAAAGAGAAAAAGGTCATTAAATAACTGGTTACCTCCGACTCAATGTACTCGTTCAGTTGCTCATGTTCAGGGTGAGTTCCCATGCGGGCCACATCATAAGCAATACAGGACAACAGGTTCAGAATGGGCGCCTTTAAAGGAGCCCCCCTCTGCTTATCAAAAATGACCAACGCAGTTAAAAAAGCCTCTGGCCCGTTTGTCTTGTTGTCATCCCCGGAAGCATGGTTATAAAGCTTGCTTACCAATGCTGCTTGCTGCTTGAGAAAACGTTGTTTCTGGTGTAAGGACAATGCCGGCGAATCCGCTCGGTCATCGACCCAACGAAAGTAGGCGTACCAGGCGTAAAAAAACGGTCTTATTATGGCGGGCACGAGAAAGAGCCCCAGTAAGTAGGTGAAATAATTTTGTTGCCGAGTCAGGCGGCGCGCCGCGGCCAATATCTCCAGGGTGGGGGAGTTACGCCGATAACCGGTAAAGTCGTTTCCCGCCATGTTAATCCCAAACGCAGTCAAGGACCGGATCC
>CAZLRL010000389.1:0-3201 GCA_964561645.1 uncultured Desulfobacterales bacterium | reverse complement strand
ACCACCTCCAGCTCCGAGCCCGGTGTACTGAGGGTGGTCCGGAAATTGCCCACAAACCCCCTGGTGTCCTTCACCTGAGCCTGGCAACAGATAGTGATCAGGGGGTGGCTTTCCACCTTTTCCAGCAACCGGCGCAGGTACCGGCGGTAGTTGTGACCTCCGGAGCGTACGGCCAGGTTCCAGGCCTGGCCCCCCAGATACTCCCCCTTTTCCACCAGGTGGGTCGGAAATCCCATGTTGGCCACCGACAGGGCCGCTTCCAGGCCGGCCACCCCCGCGCCGACGACCAGGGCGGCCTTGGTCACGGGGAATTTCTCTTTGTGGAGGGGCTCCAGATTGGCGGCCCGGGCCACCGCCATGCGCACCAGGTCCTTGGCTTT
Source organism: uncultured Desulfobacterales bacterium (assembly GCA_964561645.1). Lineage (GTDB taxonomy): Bacteria > Desulfobacterota > Desulfobaccia > Desulfobaccales > 0-14-0-80-60-11 > JBGSLA01. The sequence continues at coordinate 2,821 of CAZLRL010000389.1, read as the reverse complement.
CTCCAGGGCCCCTGCCGGGTCCTGCTGGTGCACCCAGGCATCCTGATCCCGGATATTGGCCATGGTCAGAAGATACTCATTGAGCCCCGCCTCCCGGATGGATTCCTGGAAGACCCGCTCATGGGTGCGGGGCGAGCAGGAAGCTACCACCACCCGGTTGAGGGAGAGCTCCTTGATGCGCCCCTGGATGATTTCCTGGGTATCCTGGGAGCAGGTAAAAAGATGCTTCTCCGCATGGACGGTAGCGGGGAGGGTGCGGGCGTATGCGGTCAGGGCCTCGACGTCGATGACCCCGGCGATATTGGTGCCGCAATGGCAGACGAAAACCCCGAGGCGCGGTTCTTCCCCGGAGACGTCCCGCTCGGGGTATTCCGCCTTCCGGTGCGCGGCGGTATAGCGGCTGTCAGCCAGCAGCTCGCCCACGGCCGCGGCCGCGGCCGAAGCCTCCATGACCGAGGAGGGAATATCTTTGGGGCTTTGGAAGGCGCCGCAGACATAGAGCCCCGGCCGGCTGGTGGCTACCGGAGTGAAGGGCGAACTCCGGGCGAAGCGGTGGGCATCTACTTTCACGCCGAGGCGTTGCGCCCAGGCCGCGGTTTCAGGCGAGATCTCCAACCCCACGGACAGAACCACCATATCAAAGGTGTCGGCCGCCATACTGCCGTCATCTCTGACGTAGCGTACCGACAAGTCGCCCGTGGCCGCATCCTGATCCACACTGTGGACCCGGGAGTGGATGAACCGCACCCCCTGATCGCGGGCCCTTTGGTAATACTGGTCAAAGTCCTTCCCGGAGGTGCGCATGTCCATGTAGAAGATGGCGGTGTCCAAGGGCTCCCGGCTGTGTTCCTGAGCCACCAGGGCCTGTTTGAGGGCGTACATGCAGCACACCGCGGAACAGTAGGGATGGGCAAAGTCCTGCAGGCTGCGGGAGCCCACGCATTGAAACCAGGCGATCCGGCGGGGCTCCTGGTGGTCCGAGGGCCTCACCATATGGCCGGCAAACGGCCCCGAAGCCGACAGAAGGCGCTCGAACTCCAGGCTGGTGACCACATTGCTGAAAGCGGCGTAGTGATAGGGCAGGTAGTGGCCTGGATCCACCGGCCGGGACCCCGGGGCCAGAATCATGGCTCCGGCTTTAAGGGTCTGGGTCTCGTCCTGCTGGCTGAAATCAATGGCCTGGGCGGCGCAGACCTCGGCACAGAGCCCGCAATCGCCGGTCAACAACTGGACACAGTTGTGGCGATCGATGGCGGGGGTGGCGGGGATGGCCTGGGGGTAAAGCTTGTAGATGCTCCCCCGGGTGGCCAGGCCGGTGTTGAATTCGTCCAGCTTGGGTCTGGGGATCTTGCCGCTGATGCGGGCCACGTCGGCGATGTGTCCCGTGGGGCAGACAAAGGCGCAGGCGCCGCAGGTGCGGCAGACCTGGGAGAACTCTCCGAAGGGCGTGGTGACCTCCCGTTTGGCGCCCCGGCCCACGATGCTGATGGCGCCCACCTGCTGGAGCTCGAAGCACATGCGGACACATCTGCCGCAGAGAATACAATCACCGTCGCCCCTGGGAAAACTCGGCTGGTCCAGCTCCAGTTGCCGGGCCATTTCCTGGAGGGCCGGCACCTCCGGACAGCGGGACAGGAGCAGGTCCATGGCGAAGCGCCGGGCCTCCCGGATTTCTTCGGTGTCGGTCTGAACCTGGAGGCCCTCGGCCACCGGAAAGGTGCAAGAGGTGGTAATCTGGGTGCGGTCTTGGCTGGTTACCTCCACCAGACACAGGCGGCAGCCGCCGTAAGGCTTCAGGCCCTCGAGGTAACACAGGGTGGGGAGGTGAATGCCAAGCAGACGGGCTGCCTCCAAAACCGTGGTACCTTCGGGGACCGCTACGGACCGGCCGTTGATAGTCAGCTCCACCATGGCTTTCCTCGCGCCGCGCTAAGCGGGGCCGGCGCCAAGGCGACTTGAGGCTGCCGGCCCCGCGCTTTTTCGGGTCTTAGCCGCCGGAAACTTTCAGTCCTCCTTCTCCGCGGTGTGATTCTTCTTGCTCGAAGGCATGGCGCTTTTTCAGCAGGGACCACTCCAGCACCTTGGCCATGAGCCGGGGGGCATAATCCGGCTCGCTCTTAAAATCATATTCTTCCAGTTCCATGTCCCTGGCGTCGGCAAAAATGGCCCGGCCGATGGGGGTGCGGACCGCTACCGTGGTCCAGCCCGCGGGCGCGCCGAGGCCGCCGAAAGAGAGGTCGGCATATTCAGCGGAATAGTCGTCGCAGTACCGGCAGGCGTGCCTTTTCATGAAATCCAGTTTATCGAGGGGGATGTGGCGGACCTCCTGGTCCGGCAGATGGATCATCAGGTCCTCTTTGAGGTTGATCTTGTGGACATCCTGCCATTGGAAGTTGCCGAGTTCCTCCAACCGGCGCCGCTGTTCCGGGCCGAAGTGAAAATTCCCGGTGCAAAACAGGCCCAGATAGTATTTGATGGCATCCGAAGGCACGATGCCCAGGACTTCCATGCGCCGGAGGGTGTTGATCTGACAGGGGGTGCCCACGATGGCGATCCTCTGGAGGTGCTTTTTGGCCACCTGCTCCAGCTGGGTGATGGAGGGGGAGTAGGTGGAATAGACATTGGAGAACATTTCCGGGCCGTGGGAGGTGTCGAAGTGAAAGCCTGCGGCTTCGAGAATTTCCTCCCGGGTGGTGGCCAGCCAGGGCTGGCGCTGGAAAGGCCCCACTTGTTTGCTGACAATGGCGCCGTCGATGCGCCTTTTGTTCAACAAATGGAGCAACAAGGCGGTTACCGCGCCGCCGTCGGTGCCCCGGGAGCG
>CAZLRL010000388.1:1708-3201 GCA_964561645.1 uncultured Desulfobacterales bacterium | reverse complement strand
GGGACCACAGGCCTCCACGCCTTCTCCCTTACCCCTTGCCAGTAGCCAGTAATCAGTTGCCAGTCACCAGTAAGCGCTGCCAAATTACCCTTTACTGATCACTGATCACTGGTCACTGGGTTGGGGGGTTGAGGGGAGGACGGGGGAGTTGCTCCCCTGCCTCCCCTCAACAAGGCCGCCTCACGGAGCCACGCTGTCGTAATAGGTGAATTTGCCGTCTTTGATCTGGATAATGACCGCGCTTTTGATGGGATCGCCGGTGCCTTTGAATTTCATCTTGCCGGTGACACCCTCGAATTCCGTGATGCTGGCCAGCGCGTCCCGGACCTTCTGCCGGTCCCGGGTCCCGGCCTGGGCGACGGCGGTGAGGAGCATCTGCCCGGAATCATAGGTCAGCGCGGCCACGTCATCCGGTTTTTTGCCGTATTTGGCTTCGTATTCCTGGATGAATTTCTGGGCCTGGGGCGTGGCGATGTCCGGGGCATAGTGGGTGCTGAAAAAACAGCCCTCCAGATCTTCGCCGCCCAGCTTCAGGAGTTCGTCGCTGCCCCAGGAGTCCGAGCCGATGATGGCGCAGTCGAGGCCCAGGCGCCGGGCCTGCTGGACCTGCAGGGGCACTTCATTGTAGTAGTTGGGCAGAAACAGCAGCTCGGGAGCGGCTGACTTGATCTTGGTCAGCTGGGAGGAAAAATCCTTGTCATCCTTGGTATAGGACTCGAAGGCCACCACCTTCCCGCCCATGGCTTCGAATTCCTTCTTGAAAATTTCGGCGATGCCCTTGTTGTATTCCGAGGCCACGTCGTAGAGCACCGCCGCGGTCTGGGCTTTCAGGTTGTCCCGGGCGAACTTGGCCATCACCTGACCCTGAAAGTCGTCCACAAAGCAAGCCCGAAAGACATATTTCATGTTTTCCGTGGTCTTGGGGTTGGTGGACCAGGGGCTGATCATGATGACCTTGGCGTCCTCGCAGATGCGGGCCGCGGGGATGGCGTTGCCCGAGGCATTGGGCCCCAGGATGGCCAGGACGTTGTTCTGGCTGATGAGTTTTTTAGCCACCGCCGCGGCGGATTCCGGCTTGTCTTCGTTGTCTTCGATGTACAGGGTGACGGGGTACTTCTTGTCCCCCACTTTGAGGCCGCCGTCGGCATTGACCTGGGACGCCAGGAGTTGGGCGGCGTTCTTGCAGGACGCGCCCACGGTGGGCTTGCTGCCGGTGGATTCGGCGTTGACGCCGACGCGGATGTCGTTGGTTTCCTTTTGGGCACAGCTGCCCAAAGCCAGCAAAACAATGAGCACAGCCAGAAGTATCCAGGTGGGCCGGTTCATTTAGGTCTCCTTTCCTTCCGGTATGGCGCGGTTCGGCCGGGGCCTCGGACCCCGCAACCGAGGCGATTGCACTCTATCAGAGAGGCGCCCAGGGCGTCAACTTGAAAGGCTGGCCCGGGTTTCGGCCTGGAAATAGAGGGCTTCAGAGTACGTTTGGGAGCTGTCGG
>CAZLRL010000388.1:0-1698 GCA_964561645.1 uncultured Desulfobacterales bacterium | reverse complement strand
TTTGCAGCTGCGAAAAATGTAGCCGCAGGCTTTAGCCGGCGTAAAACCCAGGTGGAAGAATTGGGTCACCAAATTTTTTACCTCAGGACAATAACTTAAAGAAATAAAATCAGTAATTCCCATCCGCAATATTTTCGGTGGGCGGTGCCCAGCCTACACATTAAAGAGCAAGAAAACCCTGGCATTCCTGGTAACCTTATGGAAAAATGGCCAAAATCCATGACACCGGGAAGTGCCCGTGACGGAACGCAAAACCGATATCCTCAGAAAGATTTACCTGTTTTCCGGGCTGGGGGACAAGGATCTGGAGAGCCTGGCCCGCCTGGCCATCAGCCGCAACTTTCCCCGGGATACGCCTATTTTCTGGGAGGGCAAGGAGGCCCTGGGATTTTACATTCTGCTCCGGGGCCAGGTGAAACTGGTCAAAAGTTCCCTGGACGGCAAGGAATATATCCTGCGCCTGGTAGTGCCCAAAGAGACCTTCGGGGAGGCCGCGGTGCTGGCCGAGGCCGCCTACCCGGTGTCGGCCGTCACCCTGGAAGACAGTCAGACCCTGTATTTCCCCAAGCAGGATTTTCTCAAACTGCTCACCGACTCCCCCCGCCTGGCCCGGAACATGATGGCCACCATGAGCCACCTGCTTTACCACCTCACCCGCCAATTGGAAGATCTGTCCCTCAAAGAAGTATCGGCCCGCCTGGCCCGGTACCTCATAAAACAGTGCCGGGAGACTCACGGGCAGGTAAGCGCTGGGTTAAGTTTCGATCTTCCTGTTACCAAGACCCATCTGGCGGCTTATCTGGGTACCATAAGTGAAACACTCTCACGAACTCTGGCCCGATTCAAAGCTCTGGGGGTGATACAAGTCGAGAAAAGCCGTATAACCATAGAAGAGCCGCAGCATCTGGAAAAAATCGCCCAAGGAATGAAAATATAATTGATAATATTGCCAAAAAAATCATCGTTATCGATAAAAAGAACTTGACAGAATCTTCCTTGCCTTCCTATAAAGTATTCAGGTGAAATATAAAGTTATTTATGATCACCGATTCTCAAAAAGTAAGAGAAAGGAAATAATGTCATGGCAACGGAAATTCTCAAGCTGACGGCGCAAATTGTCATTTCCCACGCCTCGATGAGTGAACTTACTCCCAAGGAACTAGTGGAGGAGCTAAAAGACGTCTACAAGCTATTATCTTCATTGGAGGGCGGGCTGGTTTTGCCCGAAGAAGTCGAAGGCGAAAAAGGTTTGGAAGCGGAAATAGTAAAAAAGCCGCCCATTCCTCTCTCGGACATCGTCAAGGACAAGCACGTCATCTGCCTGGAGTGCGGCAAGCCCATGCGCACCCTCAAGGCCCATCTGCGCAAGGCCCATCAGCTGACCCCCAAAGAATATTATCGCCGCTATGGCCTCGATCCGAAGAAATTCCCCCTGGTCTGCAAAGAATATTCCGAGCAGCGCCGGAAGCTGGCCAAAGAAAAGGGCCTGGGCGCCAAAGGGGTAAGGCGGCGCAAGACTACCTGATAGGCTGAGGTGAGGCCAGGCCGAGCCGCCGGGACACTCCGGTGGTCTCAGGGCCTTCAGGTGAACAAGGGACCCGTACGGTCCCTTTTTTTATGCGAATGAAAAATGACAAGGTTAGAGAGCCTCTTGCAAATATCACATATCTGTCATTCTGAGGGAGCCGTAGGCGACCG
>CAZLRL010000387.1:1499-3212 GCA_964561645.1 uncultured Desulfobacterales bacterium | reverse complement strand
GCCAGCCGGTGACCGTGGATGCCGGCAGCGGCCTGGTCTACCAGGGCATGGTGGAAAGTCTGAGGGAAGCCGCCGCGGCGGCCCGGGTACGGCCGGAAACCCCCTTCACCGCCCGGTTGCGGGCCTTGATGGCCTTTATCTCACCCTTGCATCTCACCGACCCCACCTCACCGGAATTTACCCCCGCCCATTGCCAAAGCCTCCACGACGTGGTCCGGTTTGTCCACGAAAAAGGCATGGCCGAGATGTTTTCCCTGGTGGGCAAAAGCGGCCGCGGCCTGTCCCGGGCCCGGAAGTTGGCCACCGAACTGCCCCTGGTCATGTATGTCCTGGATCTGGACGGCGGCCTGTCAGCCACCGCGCCCGCGGGTAAATCGGTGGAGCCCCAATTTATCACCTGTGAGCCCATGCGGGCCTGCTGGGAGGGCTTGAGCCATCCGGATGTAGTCTGGCATGAGGGTCTGATGCACTTGGACTGGGAGGAGTTTGATCGCCTGAGCGCCGGTGTGGTCAGCCTGAGCAGCAAAATTTTGGCCAGTTACGCGGTCATGTCCCGCCATTATCTCCACCTGGTTCTGCGTTTCGGCTATCATTTTGCCGTGCTGGATACCCTCTGCGGCGAGGACCCGGAAGCCAATTACATCGCCTTCCGCTTCAAAGGCGGCGGGGCCGCTTACGAAAACCGGTTGTGGCGGGTGCAGCTCATCAAGCTGATTCTCAATTGGGCCGGCTTCACGGTCAAAACCCGGGGGGATCTGCTGGATGCCCGGTTCGACCGGCGGGAGGCCGGGCAAATCCGCTCCCGTCTTCAACTGCTCGGCCTCCTCCAGGCCAAGACCCGCCTGCTGGATATGGCCTTGACCGGCGAAGACCAGGTGGCAAAACTGGCGGAGGAATTTCAGGAGAGTTATGCCGGTTATATCCAGGAGCAATAATGTCCGGTGAGGCTGTATTCCAAAGATTTTGTGCAACTTATACATGTCCCCCGAAAAGTCCTTTTTATAAAACGGGATAAAGCGGCAATGCTGTCCACTAAAGCGAGGTGAGGTCATTTTCTGTAGGGGCGGGGTTTCCCCGCCCGATGGAATGGGCGTTTCAGCCCTGGGGCAGGGAGACCCTGCCCCTACAATAGTGCCTTGGTACGCCATATTGGTATGACTAAAGAACGCTACCAATTAAACTGGGTCACGGACAGCCTGGCGGTAGGCCAGGCCCCCATGTCCTATGAAGACCTGGATTCTTTGAAAAACCAGGGAATTCAGGTCATTATGAATCTATGCGCCGAATTTTGCGACCTGCACTGGATCGAGGCGGACGTCGGCTTTGAAGTCTATTTTTTCCCCATCCCCGACGAAGAGGCCCCGGACCTGCAAGAATTGGAAAAGGCCCTGGACTGGCTGGACGAATGCCTCTATCTGGGCAAAAAAGCCCTGGTCCATTGCCGCCACGGCATCGGCCGCACCGGCACCGTGGTCAGCGCCTACCTGCTGCGCAAAGGCCTGGGCCACAAGCTGGCCGGCAAAAAGCTCAAGGGGCTCAAATCTCAACCGGTCAATTTCAATCAGTGGTGGTTTCTGCGCAAATACGGCAAGAAGGAAAGGCCCCTGAGCATCCGGGAGCCTTCCCTGGAGACCCGGAACCTGGTGGATTTATTTCCCTTTTTTCGGGATTATCAGGCGGTGCGCCAGGAGGTGGACAATCGCCTGATCGGGC
>CAZLRL010000387.1:0-1489 GCA_964561645.1 uncultured Desulfobacterales bacterium | reverse complement strand
GGTGGCCGCCGGCCAAACCTCCCTGTGCGGCCAGGGACACATGAAATGCTGCCATGACCCGGTGGAAATGTCCTTTATCGAGGCCATCTACCTGAGCCACACGGTGAACTCCACCCTGGACCGCCGGACGCGCCAGGCCGTAATTGAACGGGCCCTGGAGGTCACCAGGGAGGCCAAAGCCCTGGAGGACAAGAGCGGCGATGGGCTTCCCCGGGAAGAGGTCACCCGGAGATATAAACAGGCCCATATCTTGTGCCCCTTAAATGAATTCAGCGAGTGCCTGGTTTTTCCCGACCGGCCGGTGGCCTGCCGCGTGTTTGATGTACCGGCATCAGAGCAAAGGGAAGCTCTGGAAGTGGTACAGCCGAGCTTGGCCCGACTGTCCCGGGAAGTGAGGCTGGCGTTCACCGGCGAATTCCCCGCCACCTCCCCCTGGCGCTTTATGCTGTGGGAAGTAGTCTCCGGCAAATTTATCCAGACTTTTTTTCACCATCTGGTTAAAAGTTAAAGCGCAAATCAACCCCGGGTTTTCTCCTTACGGAAGCGCTCTGCCCCCGACCCCAATACCCCCCATTTTTTCCGGAAAAATCTGCCTCTGTCGCCGCCGACGGCGTCCAGGAGCCCTGCCAGGCCCCGATTTCTGGCGGGTATCCGTCAGGGCATGGGTCTTGCTACGCAAACAGGGTGTTCAGGAGGTGTCCATGATCGCCTTGATTCCCGGACTCACTGCTACCCTGGCCTCTCTCCGACCTCAATCGGCTGCGGCCTCTGCTTCTAAAGAAGATTTTTCCCAGCTTTTGGCCTCCGCTTCAGCCGCGTCCCGGAGTGCCTCGTCGGCGAAGGCACCGCCCCCGGCGCCGGCCCGCTATGTGGTGCAGGCGGGGGACAACCTCACGGCCATCGCCAAAAAGCTGGGGTATGACGACCCCATGGTCCTGGCCCGGGCCAACAATCTCAAGAACCCGGATTGCCTCCAGATAGGTCAGGTCCTCACCCTGCCCGAATCCGGCGCCGTCCCGCCACACGCCGCTTCCACCACCCTGGCCCAAGCCGCGGTCAAACCGGCCGCGGTTAAGACGGCCGTGGTCCAGCCGGCCGCGGTCCGGTCCCAGGCCGCGTCCGCCGCGGCCGACCCACCCCGCCAAGGCCGCCTGGTGGTGGCTTCCTGGTACGGGAAACAGCACCACGGCAAAACCATGGCCAACGGCCGGCCCTTCAACATGTACGCCGACACCGTCGCCCACAAAAAACTTCCCCTGGGCACCCGTCTCACCATCACCAACCCCAGAAACGGGGCCAGTGTGGATGTGCGGGTCACGGACCGGGGTCCCTATATCCCGGGCCGGAACATTGATCTTTCTTATGGCGTGGCCCGCAAGCTGGGGGTAGTGGAGGCCGGCGTGGCCAAGGTGTATATGGAGGGGGGCTGAGACCGTTTTCGGTTTTCGGTTTTCGGTTTTCTGTAAAAAGAAATAAAATTATCAATTAG
>CAZLRL010000386.1:0-3212 GCA_964561645.1 uncultured Desulfobacterales bacterium | reverse complement strand
GACACCTTGGTGATGATCCCCTGGTCGTCAAGCCAGTAATACATCTGGTCGGGTTTCCTCCAGGCCCCGCCGCCCATGGCCGCCACCTGGTCCAGACTGTAGGTGGTGTACACGTAAATCTTCCCGCCGCCGGGTGCAGGCTGCACTTCCTGGGGCTGTCCCCTGCGGGCCACCAGGTCCGCTTGCCGCTGGCCCACCCTGACTGTTTCTGCCGGCAAGGTGCCGCCGCCGCTGGCACAACCGCCCAGCCACACCAGTATCAGCAGTCCCCCGCCGAATTGTCGCCACCTCATACTGCGCCCCCTTCCCTCAGATCAAGGCAAATTATTGAACCCGCTCCTCCGGGTCGTCGAAACGGCTGGCAGGTGAATCCCGGATACGTCCAGTTTTTTCTGCAAGCTCGCCGCTATTCCAAAAATTTGAACGTTGCCTTGAATATTGTTTAAAAAGAAGAACACTTGTTTTAGGTCCTGGTATCCCGCTCTTTTTTCCCCTCGACCGGCTGGAGTTGAATACCCTCCTCCCTTTTCAGGGGCCATCTGAAACAACCGGAGCAGCTCCAGGGGCCGGCCGCCGAAATCATCAGGGCTGGGAAACCTTGATTCTTCGGACCTCGGCGATACCTTGGTCCGGACCGGTGGACCCGCTTCGGGTAATGAAGTTTGTTCACCGGACCGGGCCGCCCCACCCGTTGGCGGTCCTCAGGGCGGAATCTTTGAGTCCGACAGGCCTCGGGCTCTCCTCAAGGTGAGGCATGTGTTAACTTTTTTCAACATTTTTTTTGCCTCCGGGGCGTCATGCCGCGGCCGCGAGCCTGATTCAAGTTGTTTTTCGGAGTTTCCCCACCCGGGCCGGGAAGAGGTCCGGAGCCCATAAGTTACTGTATTTATTTTCACAATAATCCTTACCCTCCGGTGCCCACCCTCTCCGGGACGGCCTTTTCAGGCTGGCTGCTTCAGCTTGGCATCAAACTTGCTCAATTATGAACTGCCGGCCAATGAAAAGCTGGAGCGAGACATGCGTTTGCCGGCCGCATGGCAGCCCTCAAAGCAGGGCCCCAAAAAACCACCTTTGAATCATAACAGGAACCAAACGCCGAGGCTCATGCCCACCGGCTCAGTGATGATGGTTGCTCTGGTCGCGCCTCGGTTTCCCTGAAGGAGCGCCCTGATGCGTAAGTCGCCTAGAGTTCCGGTTGACCTCCCTGTGACTTTAGACGCTTATGGACAGACTGCCCTGGGGAGGGCCGTGAACCTCGGCTTGCAAGGGGTTTTTATCTCTTTGGACTCACCACTTCCGGCGAACGCCGTGGTTAATCTCCGTTTCGATATGGATCACCAGAATCATGCGTCCCGGGACCTGGAATTACTGGCCCGGGTGGTGCGCTTCGAACCCCACGGCATCGGCGCCGAATTTCTGGACCTGGACGTTCACTCCAGGTCTCTGCTCTATGATTTTTTAACGCCGCTGTGGCCCAAGACGCTGACCGCCTGCCCGTTTTGCGGTCAGGAACTCCCCAGGCAGGACCGCAAGAACTGCCCTGCCTGCCGCAAGTCACTGGACTGGCGGAAAAACGAGGATATGAAAGAAACCTCTTCCGAGGAAATGATCGGCACCTGCAAGGCCATGCGGGAGGTTTTTTGCCTGATCCGCAAGGTCTCGGTTACCGATGTGCCGGTGCTCATTACCGGGGCCAGCGGCACCGGCAAGGAAATGGTAGCCCGGGCCGTCCACCAGCGCAGCAACTGGGCCCAGGGGCCTTTCGTGGAAGTGAACTGCGGCGCCATCCCCCGGGAACTGCTGGAATCCGAGCTTTTCGGCCACGAAAAAGGCGCTTTTACCGGGGCCTACCGGACCCTCATCGGCCACGTGGAACGGGCCCAAAACGGCACCCTCTTCCTGGACGAGGTCGGGGAGCTGTCCGTGGACCTGCAGGTCAAGCTCTTGCGGTTTCTCCAGGAATTCACCTTTCACCGGGTGGGGGGCCGCCAACCCATCAAGGTGGAGGTGCGCATCATCTCGGCCACCAACACCGATCTGAAAGAACTCATCGCCGCGGGCCGCTTCCGGGAAGATCTGTACTACCGGTTGGACGTGGTGAACATCAACCTGCCGCCTCTGAGGGAGCGGGAGGATGACGCCCTGATCATGGCCAACGTCTTTCTCAAGCGCTACGCCGCCCGGCTCGGGAAGGAGATCAAGGGCTTTACCCCGGAGGCGGTGGCCGCCATCCAGGGCCACACCTGGCAGGGGAACGTCCGGGAACTCATCAACCGGGTGCGCCGGGCCGTGGTCATGACCGAAGACAGCCGGGTGACGCCGGATCATTTGGGCCTGGATCCTTCGCGCCAGGGCGGTGAACCCGTGTTCAACGGCAAGAGCCTCAAAGAGGCCCGGGCTGAATTCGAAGCCCAGCTGGTGGGCGAAGCCCTGCAGCATTTCCAGGGCAATGTCAATATGGCCAGCCAGGCCCTCAAGGTCAGCCGCTCCACCATGTACCATTTTATTCAAAAATATCAGTTAAAACCATTTCTTAACCTGTCAGCCTCCTCCGGCTGACCGACCGGGAGTCAGTGTAGTTTGGCGGAATTGTTCTAAAAAACTGGAAAGATATAATCATTCAAAATGGTTAAAAAAATCAGTCCTCATCATGACTTGGTCTAATTTTTTAGAAAATTTTGGCAGCCGCCCGCTATCTGCCTTTTCAAATGCCATGACATATCAACAGCTTATGATTTACCTGGCTTGGCACCAATCCTGCTTTAGAGTAGAGCGGGAACAACTAGCAGTATGTCGTTATTTGGGTGTACTTCAAGTTCATGCGAGGTCAAAACCGTTTGGTTGGGCCAGGAGGGCCGAAACTCAGGGGGCGGGCGCCTGGCGCCCCACCCTGCCCAACCCCTATCCGGGCGCCCGGGAGTCTGTTTCCGGGCCCGGCCCGGCAAGGATGGCGGCCGCGGTGGGTTTAGTCAGCCCGCCAGGAGGGATCGTCCTGTGGGACGAGTGGCACGCCGCCTTGAAGAGTAAGGGGGGCGGGAAACCCCTGGAAAATTCCGGCCGAGCCGAAGCCTCGGCGAAAGACTCCTGGCGCCGGCCGCCAAAGGAGGTGAGAGAAGACCGCAATCACAAGTAGGAAATGGCCTTGGTTGACCCAGTAATAACCCTAAATCCTAATCTTCGGAAAGGAGACAGGAACTGATGAAGAAACTTCT
>CAZLRL010000385.1:0-3216 GCA_964561645.1 uncultured Desulfobacterales bacterium | reverse complement strand
CCCATGAGGGGCCTTTTGGTGTGATCCCGATCGCCGCCGCAGCCGAAGACCGTAATCAGCCGGGCAAAATTGAGGGTTTTGAGCGCGGCCAACACCTGGATCAGAGCATCCGGGGTGTGAGCATAATCCACGAAAACGCTGGGTCCCTCCAGGGGTCCGAGACGCTCCAGACGGCCCGGCACCCCGGGCAGGGCGGCCACTCCCGCCGCCACCGCGTCCGGATCTATTCCCAAACCGAGGGCCGTGGCCGCGGCCGCCATAATGTTGGATAAATTATACGGTCCCACCAGACGGGAGGTGATGGGCAGTTTCCCTAGGGGAGTGACCAGCACGGCTTCCAGACCCTGGCGCTGGAATCGATAGGATAGGGGCCGTACAGTGCTTTCCAGATGGTGGCCGTAAGACAAAAGCGGGGTTTTCACCTGTTGGTGCAGTTGTTGTCCGCAAGGGTCGTCCAGGTTGAGGACCGCCAGCCCCGGGCGCCCGGCCCCATTTACCAGGATTTCCAGAAAGAGGCGGGACTTGGCCCGGAAATAACAATCCAGATCCTGGTGGTAATCCAGGTGGTCCTGGGAAAGATTGGTGAACACCCCGGCGGTGAAGCTGGCCCCGTCCACCCGGTGTTGTTCCAGGGCGTGGGAGGAGACTTCCAGCACGGTGTGGCTCACCCCCATCTCCCGCATCTCCGACAGGAGCCGCTGCAAATCCAGGGACTCAGGGGTGGTCACCGGCGCCGGCCATAGGGTGTCTCCCACCCGGTAATTCACCGTGCCCACCACCCCGACCCGTTTCCCGGCGGCCCGCAGGATAGCCTCCAGGAGAAAGCTGGTGGTGGTTTTGCCGTTGGTGCCGGTGATGCCCACGAGGACCAGGTCCCGGCTGGGATGGCTGTAAAAAGCGGCGCTCATCCGGGCCAGGGCCAGCCTGGCTTGGGGAACGCGCACCCAGGTCACCCCGGCAGGGGGGTCAAAACTCTCTTCGGTGACCACCACCCGGGCGCCCTGGGCCAGGGCCTGGGCCAGGAAGCGATTCCCGTCGGTTTTGGCGCCCTTCAGGGCTACAAAGACGCCCCCGGGGACCACACGCTGGGAGTGATAGGCCAGACCGGGGACCGGCACGCGGTCGTCGCCCACGACCTGGGCCCCCTCGAGGCCCTCCAGGAGGCGGTTGAGGCTCATGTTCCGCTCTTGCGCGGGTTTTTTCATCATTTCCGTTAAAATGTTCAAGTAACTTTTCAAATCCTATCCCAACTTGGTGGCCTTGGCAACTCTCGGGCCTAACCCTCAGTTATGGGGCTCAAATTTCACCACGCACACCACTCCCGGTTCCAGGGGAAAACCTGGCGGCGGTTCCTGGGCTACCGCCAGGCCGCTCCCTTGCAGGTGGCAGCGAACTCCGGAACTGTGCAGCAGCTTGACCGCCCGGCGGATGGTCATCCCCCGCAGATCCGGCATGACCCTCAGGGGTCCGGAAGGCGCAGGCTCCGGCGTGGCCGCCAGATTTTGCAGGGTTGGGGGGCCGAGCAGCGACGCCTGTAGAGGAATAGCTTCCGGAATCGGGGAGGCGGTCGGTGCCGGCCTGAGGGGCTGATTTTGGGCCAGAATCGAATCGCTCTTGTCGGGCTGGGGATAATACCCCAACACTCTCATGGACTGACCCGCGATCTCCCGGAAAATAGGGGCCGCGACCACACCGCCGTAAATGGCCCCTTTGGGCTCATCGACCACCACGGTGATGGCCAATACCGGGTCCCGGGCCGGGATCAGCCCCATGAACACCGAGTTATATTTGCTGTGGGAGTAGGCCCGCCCCACCACTTTTTGGGCGGTGCCGGTTTTGCCCGCCGCGGTGAAACCCGCAGGCGCGGCCTCGGTGGCGGTCCCTCCCTGCTGAGTCACCGTTTCCATGATGTTCAGCATCATGGCCGCGGTTTTTTCGGATATAACCCGCCGCACCGCCCGGGGCTGGAATTCCTTCACCTTGTCCCCCCTGGGGCTGACGATTTCCTTCACCAGGATGGGTTCCATGAGCACGCCGCCGTTGCCGAGAGCTCCCAGGGCCATGGAAAGCTGCAGGACGCTTACCGACACCCCCTGGCCGAACGCGGTGGTGGTCCGGTCGATGAGCGAGCGGTAGCGCTGATGGTTCTTCAGGATACCCGCAGTCTCCCCCGGGAGATGAATGCCGGCTTTCTTGCCGAAGCCGAAGTCCCGCAAATAATGGTCCAGACGCCGGGTCCCCAACTTGAGACTGATTTTGGCCGCCCCGATATTACTGGATTTTTGTATGACCTGCTGGACGGTGAGTCCCCCATAAGGATGCACATCGTGGATCACTTCTTTGGCGCTCAGACGCCAGACGCCGTTTTCGCAGTTGAAGCGGTCCGCGGGCTTGACGATCCCCGCGTCCAGGGCTGCGGCCACGATAAAGACCTTGAAGGAACTCCCCGGTTCCAAGGCGTCGGTAAGGCCGCGATTTTGCCGGGCCTCCTTGGGGTAATGGGTCGGCAGGTTGGGATCCAGGCGGGGAACCTGGGCCATGGCCAAAATTTCACCGGTCCGGGGCATGGTCACCATCACCAGGCCGCCCGCGGCCTGCCAGCGTTCCACCCCTTTTTGCAACTCTTTTTCGGCAATATACTGAATAGTCCGGTCAATGGTGAGGACCAGGTTGTTCCCCATGACCTCCGGGTCCCAGGCCTTTTCGCCCGACACCACGATGTGTCCCCGGGCGTCCAGCATGTTCACGATTTTCTTGGGCTGGCCGTATAGTTCCTCGTTAAAAACGTATTCCAGCCCTTCCAGACCGTTGCCGTCGATGTCGCAGAAGCCCAGGATGGGACCGGCCAAACACTGCTGGGGATAATACCTCTGGGCCTCCGGGATGAGATAAATCGCGTCTTCGTCGGCCCGCTCCCCCCGTTTTCTGGCTGCCCGGGCCCGGTCTTCGGTCTGGTCTTTCCAGGCCCGGAAAGCCTCCTCTTTGGCCGGGGTCAGGTGGCGTTTGATAAAGACGAAGGGGCGGGCCCGGGTGAGGATTTTTTTCAGTTCCAAGGCGGAAATCCCCAGAAACTCGGCCAGTTCCCGGCTGATCAGGTCAGCGTTTTTGATCTGCTGGGGATGGGCCACCAGGGAATAGGATTCGGTACTGATGGCCAGTTCCACGCCCCGCCGGTCCAGGATCAGGCCCCGCACCGGCAGAACCGGGCAGTGCCTT
>CAZLRL010000384.1:0-3216 GCA_964561645.1 uncultured Desulfobacterales bacterium | reverse complement strand
TTCAGGTTTACCACATCGCCGCGATGTCCCTTTATGGCGGCCTACGCTTGGGAGAACCGCAGGGGCAGGCATGCCCTGCCCAAGATGCAAGCAATTATGTTGATGAGGTATTGTAGGTGCAAAGGGGATCGGTATTCCCGTGTGATTGTTAATATCAACTTTCTCCCAATTCCCGCTCTCTGATTTCCTGTTCCACCTGGTTCTGCAAATGTTCGAGACCAGGGCCCAGGCTCACGGGATAAGTGGCCGGATTTTCAATGTCTTTGTAGGCCGGCGGCAGCAGGGCGAAATAGGAAGCGAAATACTCCCGGCTCTGCTTGAGATCGGGCAACGCCTTTTTGATGCGGCCCTGTTCCATGACTTTTTCCAATAAAGGTTGACCGCCCGGCACTTTTTCGCGGCGCAACGCGATGACGTCCCGCGCCATGTTGCCCCGGTTGTCGTAAAAACGGAAAACCTGCTTTTGATCAACCAGGGTCTTTTTCCCCGTGGACAGCTTCATCACCGGGTAACCGGCATATTTTACCAGTTTATAGGCGATGTCGAAGTAGGGGGCATCTGCAGAAACGCCCATTTTTGTGCCGACCGCCAGGTGATCCACCTCTCCGCCCTCGGCCAGGACTTGGGCGATTTTGTACTCGTCAA
Source organism: uncultured Desulfobacterales bacterium (assembly GCA_964561645.1). Classification (GTDB taxonomy): domain Bacteria; phylum Desulfobacterota; class Desulfobaccia; order Desulfobaccales; family 0-14-0-80-60-11; genus JBGSLA01. The sequence continues at coordinate 2,571 of CAZLRL010000384.1, read as the reverse complement.
AGCCGCCGCTAGCCAGAATTTTGGCATAGCCGACGCCTTCTTCGGCCAGGATCTGGCGGACTTTCTTGCTGATCGCGGCGATGTCGCCGCTGCCCAGCGCACGGAGCGCATTTGTTCCCCCTGGGCGGCCATTTCCCGGCCCACTTGGGCGGCCTTCCGGGCGCCCACGTAATTGTCATTAGGTGTCGATGAGGAGGGTGGTGGTCTTGGGGAAATTTTTGGCAAAAGACCCGGAAGGCCTCGATTTCATCCGTAAAGCTGGTGACGTAGGAATGAGCCATGGTGCCGAAGATGGGGATGTCATAGAGCTTGCCGGCCGGGACGTTGCTGGTGCCGATAAAACCTGCGAGATACGAGGCCCGGGCCACCTTGAGGCCGGCGTCAGTGCCCTGGGTGCGTCGCAGGGAAAAATCCACGACGGGCCGGCCCTGGGCCGCATGGACGGCGCGGGACGCCTTGGAGGCGATGAGGGTCTGGAGGCTCACGGCATTAATGATGAACGTTTCCACAAATTGCGCCTCGATAATAGGCGCGGTGACCTCCAGGAGGGGTTCGTCTTTGAAGAAAATGCTGCCTTCGAGCAGGGCATAGACTTCGCCGGTGAACCGGAACCCCTCGAGATAATCCAAAAAGCGGTTCGAAAAGAGGCCGGTGGATTCCAGATAAGCCAGATATTCATCACTGAACCTTAATTGTAGTCAGGTAGTTGAGAGCCTCTTTAAGGCCGGCGGCCACAAAATAACCCCGATGGTCCGGATATTTGCGGATGAAGAGACTGAAAGTGGCATCTTCGTGCGTGGCCTGATCGAAATAGCAGGCCATCATGGTGAGTTGGTAGAGATCCGTGAGCAGGGTAAAGCGCTCTCCCAAAGTCTTTTCAGCCATAACCACCTCCTGACAGCAGATTTTAATAACGGGGGGGCAGAAACCTTTGTCACAACCCTTATCCTTCTGATCAGAATGACAACAAGGACCGAAATATGAGGTCTTGCAATCGCTTCTAAGCATACAAAGAGTTCCCAAAAGCATGGAAAATCAGTGGCACAGGTGTCCTCACCTGTGCAGGCCTAAACATTTAGATTTGCATTGAGGTTGACACGGTGTCTATCTAAAAGTATGGTGAAAAACTTCCGCCTCCAGGTAATGATGGGATGAGCCTTGCCATTGACAGCCCTTGAAAAAAGGATGCGGCCCTCTGACAACCCTCCTCTCCTCAAAAGACTTTCCCAATAATGTCCCCTTATGTTAAGGTTTATCAATTTGAGCAACTAAGGAACCAGCTATGAAGCTCGTCACCGCGGCCGAAATGCGTCACCTGGACCGCCGCACCATCGAAGAGGTGGGGGTGCCCTCCACAGTGCTCATGGAAAACGCCGGCCGCACCACCTACCTGGTCCTGCGCCGGGAATTCCCCGACCTTGCGGGACCGGTGGCCATTCTGGCCGGCCGGGGCAACAACGGCGGCGACGGCCTGGTGGTGGCCCGCTACCTGGCCAACGACGGCTTCCCGGTCTCCGTCTTCCTGGTGGCTTCCCGGGACCAGGTCAAGGGTGACGCCCTGGTGAACCTCAAGATCCTGGAGGCCATGGGCCTGGAGGTGGAGGAGGTCCTGGGAGAAGACCAACTGAGCGCGGTGGGGCATCGCCTGAGCCGGACCGATCTGGTGGTGGACGCCCTGTTGGGCACCGGCCTCGATTCCCCGGTGCGGGGGCTTTTCGCGCCCTTGATCGACCGGCTCAACCAGGTGCGCACCCCGGTCCTGGCCGTGGACCTGCCCTCCGGCCTCAGCGCCGACACCGGCGCAGCCCTGGGCACCGCGGTGGAGGCCGACGTCACCGTCACCTATGGCTTTGTTAAAATCGGCCAGATCGTGCCCCCGGGACGGGACTATGTCGGGCGGCTGTGGCTGGTGGACATCAGCATTCCCTCGGCCCTGACCGCAGGCCTCCAGACCGAGCTGGCCGAAGCCTTCGTTATGAAAAACCTGCTGCCGCCCCGCCCCTTTGGCAGTCACAAGGGGACCTTCGGCAGCCTGGTGGTGGTGGCGGGCTCGGAGGGCAAAACCGGGGCCGCGTTCATGACCGCTCAAGCCGGCGCCCGCAGCGGCACCGGCCTGGTTACCGCCGCGGTGCCCGCCAGCCTGAACGACATTCTGGAGGTGAAGCTCACCGAGGCCATGACCCTGCCCCTTCCCGAAGCCGAGGGTGTGCGGGCCCTGGGGCGCAAAGCCCTGAGGCCGCTGACGGACTTTCTGGAGGGGAAAGCCGCCCTGGCCCTGGGACCGGGCCTGGGCACCCACTCGGAGACCCGGGAGGTGGTGCTGGCCCTGGCGCGGGACTGCCCCCTGCCCATGGTCATCGACGCCGACGGCCTCAACTGTCTGGCCGGTCACCTCGAGGTCTTGAAGGGTGCCGCAGGGCCCCGGATTCTCACCCCCCACCCCGGAGAAATGGGCCGTCTCGCCGACCTCGGGGTCAAGAAAATGCGGGAGATAACCAATAACCCCAAGAAGATCGTCGCCCTCGAAGGCTACGGCCTCGAGGTTACCGACCGGGTGCCGATCGAAATCTG
>CAZLRL010000383.1:2592-3226 GCA_964561645.1 uncultured Desulfobacterales bacterium | reverse complement strand
GGACGCCATCGTGGTGGCGCCCGCCACCGCTAATTTCCTCGGCAAAGTGGCCGGTGGCATCGGCGATGATTTGCTCACCACCATCATGCTGGCCGCGACCCGGCCGGCTCTCATCTGCCCGGCCATGAACTGCGACATGTGGGCCAATCCGGCGGTGCAGGAGAACGTGGCCCGCCTGGCCTCCCGGGGCCTGGAGATCATGCCGCCCGCCACCGGGGACCTGGCCTGCGGCGCTGTGGGCTACGGGCGGCTGCCCGAGCCCGAGACCGTTTTCGAGGCCCTGGCCCGGCTGGTTACCCCGCAGGACCTCACGGGCCGCCAGCTCCTGATCACCGCCGGACCCACCCACGAAGACCTGGACCCGGTGCGCTTCATGACCAACCGCAGCACCGGCAAGATGGGCTACGCCCTGGCCCGCATGGCCTGGCGCCGGGGCGCCTCGGTGACCCTGGTGAGCGGCCCCTCCAATCTGCCCGACCCCTACGGCGTCGAGGTGGTCCGGGTGCGCTCCGCCGCGGCCATGCTAAGGGGGCTCCGGGAGCATTTTCCCGGGTGCCAGGCCGTGCTCATGGCCGCCGCGGTCAGCGATTACGGGGTGGAAGAATTGGCGGAACAGAAAATCAAACGGGGGGCG
>CAZLRL010000383.1:0-2582 GCA_964561645.1 uncultured Desulfobacterales bacterium | reverse complement strand
AGGTTCTGGTGGGCTTCGCCGCCGAAACCGAAAATCTGGTGGCCGAAGCCGAACGCAAGCTCAAAGAGAAAAACCTGGACCTCGTGGTGGCCAACGACGTGAATCAGCCCGACAGCGGCTTTGCCGTGGACACCAATGAAGTCACCCTGGTATCGAGGGATCAGCCGCCCCAGAAATTGCCCCTGCTCACCAAAGAGAAGGTGGCGGACCGCATTTTGGATTGGTTGGCCCTCAAGTTAACCGGGCGAACCGAGGAAAGCGTCTTTGTCTGATAATCCCCGGCAGGAACTTCGGGACCTGGTGACCGGTCTGAGAACCTTCCTCGAGTTCCAGGGCCGCCTGGGTTGGGCGGGCACGACCCGTCCGGAGAAAGCCATGTCCCCGCCCCCAAAAAGCGCCGGGCCGGACCGCCCCATCCTGGAGGAAATACGCCAGGAAATGGGGGATTGCCGGCGCTGCAAGCTGGGGAAGGGCCGCACCAACCTGGTGTTCGGCGAAGGTTCCCCCCAGGCCCGCCTCATGTTCATCGGGGAAGCCCCGGGCGCCGAAGAAGACCGCCAGGGCCGCCCCTTCGTGGGCGAAGCCGGGCAGGTGCTCAACAACATGCTTCACAAGCTGGGGCTCAAGCGGGAGGACGTCTACATCACCAACATCGTCAAAAGCCGCCCTCCCGGGAACCGGGACCCGGAAGCCGACGAGGTGGAGGCCTGCCGGCCTTTTTTGATCAAGCAAATCGAGAGTATCCAGCCCCAGGTCATCGTCACCCTGGGCAAGATCGCCACCAACAACCTGCTGGACATCAACGAGCCCATTACCAGGATTCGGGGCCGGTGGCGAAAATTCAAGGGCATCAAGGTCATGCCCACCTTTCATCCTTCCTATCTGCACCGTTTCCCCAAAGAGCGCCATAAAACCTGGGAGGACATGCAGCAGGTCATGGAGTACCTGGCTACCCATGAAGAGGATTGACAAGGGTTTTCGGTTCAACCTAATGGTTATTATGCGGTTCTCTGGCACTTGGTCAAAAAATACCTGTTTCAAGGTTTTTTTCATCTGCGTGGGGCTTCTGATGGCCCTGGCCGCGCCCCAGCCCGTCTACGTCCTCCCCGCGGTGGGTTCCATCAATCCGGGGCTGGCGGAATTCATCGTGGAGGGCATTAACACCGCGGAAAAGGAAAAAGCCGCGGCCCTGGTCATCCAGCTGGACACCCCCGGCGGGCTGGACAGCTCCATGCGGGAGATCAATCAGGCCATCATCAACGCCCAGGTGCCGGTGATTGTCTACGTCTCCCCCAAGGGCGCCCGGGCCGCGTCCGCGGGCATGTTCATCACCCTGGCGGCCAACGTGGCGGCCATGGCGCCGGGCACTAACATCGGCGCGGCTCACCCCGTCTCGGTGGGCCTGGGCAAGATGGACAAGGTCATGGGGGAAAAAGTGGTCAACGACATGGTGGCCTACGCCCGCTCCCTGGCCAAGGAACGGGGCCGCAACGCCGACTGGGCCGAAAAGGCGGTGCGCCAAAGCGTGTCCATCGACGCCGAAGAGGCCCAGAAAAAGAAGGTCGTGGACCTGGTGGCCGATAACCTGGAGGATTTGCTCCAGCAGGTCAACGGCCGCAAAGTCAAGGTGGGCGCCGAGGAGATCACCCTCAAGACCGCGGACGCGCCGGTTAAGATCATTGAAGAGGGCCTGCGCTACCGCATCTTAAAGCACATCGCCGACCCCAACATCGCCTACATTCTCATGTTGATCGGGCTGGCGGGCCTTTACTTCGAACTGGCCAACCCCGGCACCGTCTTTCCCGGCGTGGTGGGGACCCTGAGCCTCCTGCTGGCCTTTTACGCCTTTCAGACCCTGCCGGTCAACTTCATCGGCCTGCTGTTGATCCTCCTGGCCTTTGTCCTGTTCATTTTGGAAATTTACGTCACCAGCTTCGGCCTCCTGTCCGTGGGAGGAGTGGCGGCCCTGCTTTTGGGCTCGCTGATGCTGTTTCGGGGAGGAGAAACGGGGATGGATATCGCCTGGTCCGTCCTGATTCCCAGCGTGGCCATTGTTTCCCTTTTCTTCCTGGTGGTGGCGGGTCTGGTGGTCAGAAGCCAGCTGCGCCGCTCCGTATCGGGTGAGTCCGCCCTGGTGGGAGAGCAGGGCGTGGCCTACTCCGACCTGAATCCCGCCGGACAGATTTTCATCCACGGGGAATACTGGCAGGCCGTCAGCGACGAGCCCGTGGCCGCCGGCGAAACCGTGGAAGTGGTGCAGGTGAAAAATCTGAAGCTCTATGTGCGTCCGGTAAAATGATTTGTAACAGGTGCTTATGAACCTCCGTTTGGCTATAAGCTTTAAGCCATAAGCCATAAGCCATAAGCTATAAGCTCTAAGTTTTGGAAGAAACCGGCGGGCAGTGCCCGCCCTATAAAACTGGAAAAATTAGGTGGGGCGGGCCTCCGTGCCCGCCAGGACGATGGGCGGCCGGAGACGGCCGCCCCACCCAAGATATGGCCACCGAAGAACTTTTTCTTAACAGCAATTTATGGCGCGTAAAACGAACCCTACGACTTTGAACTTGAGACCTCTGCGAAAA
>CAZLRL010000382.1:0-3234 GCA_964561645.1 uncultured Desulfobacterales bacterium | reverse complement strand
AACTTTCTGCGAATATGCTGCCCAATAAATGTCATAGGATTTAAGGGACGCTACACTAGATTCTTCTGTCGCGGCGCTCCCTCAGCATGACAGATATGGAGATATTTGCAGGAAGCTTCAACCGACCAGTAACTACTGACTATCGCTTTATTTGCCCTTGCCCTTGCCTTTGGCGGGCTTGGGGGCTTCGACTTTGCACATGACACCGGATTCGCCGCACTGGGGACACTTTTTGGGTTTGCAGCGGGTGTCCACCTGACCGCCGCATTTTTCACAGGTAAAAACGGCCATGGATTCCTCCTTTATCGATACGAATCTTGACCAAAATATCGGGGAAGCTCCTCCCTGACAAACCTGTGAATGGCATCCCTGGCCTCCCGATAGACCGGCAGAGAGCGGCCGAAGGGGTCGGTCACCGGATGGTGTATCACCCTCCCTGAAAAAACCCGGGGCACCCGGGCCTCCAGAGAAAAAGTCGTCAAGTTGACCAGCAGGTGGAACTCCTGCAGATCGAGGTCGGCCAGCCCCTTGGACCAGAGCCCCTCGGTGGCCATCCCCGCTTCGGCCAGGACCTGCAAGGTTTCCTCGCTGATAAATCCCAGGGGATTGAGGCCGGCCGAACCCGCCAGCACGGAGTCCGGGAATACATGTCGGGTCAGGGCTTCGGCCATGATGCTGCGACAGGAATTGCCCAGACACACATAGAGGACGCTGTCTGGCATGTTGGGCCCCGTTTGGACGTTAATTTTCCTCACCGCACCGGAGATTCCACCGGAGTCGGTTTCACGGCCCCAGCCGCGCTCTGATCATAGTTCATGGTGGGCGGCGCCACCGCACCCCCGGAAATAATAAAGGTCATGGCCTCGTCCATGGTCCACGAGGTGGAAATCACCTTTTCCACCGGAACGATCTCCAGATAGCCGGAGGTGGGATTGGGCGTGGTGGGCACATATACCGCGGCCAGGGTCCGGCCGGTATCCGCATCCTGGAGGGTGCGGGTCACAAAACCCACGGCCTTCATCTCCGGCGAGGGAAAATCGATGAGCACCACCCGTTGCACGCCGTCGGGCTTGACCTGCAACACGGAGAGAAATTTTTGCACTCCCCCATAAACGGTTCTGACCAGGGGAATGCGATGCACCAGCCGGTCCAGCGCCGCCAGCAGCCGCCGCCCGATAACCCGGGTCGCAGCCCAACCGAGGACGTAGAGACTCAACAGAGCCAGGATAATGGCCAGGGCCGCATCAAAGTAAGGGTTCAGCAGGATCTCGGCGAGATCCGGCGCAAAAGGCCGGATGGCCAAGGCCAGCCAATTTACGGCCGGACTGCCGAATTGTCTCAGCAACTCCAGGATAAATTTCACCACCCACCAGGTGATCAGCAGGGGAATAACGGTAAAAAGGCCGGCGATGATATAGGCCTTCCGGGAATGCATCACCGAGCCCGATTCTTTTTCCACCATAAACCCTTGACTCCTTGTCGCGCCTCTGAATCGATGTCTCTCGGCCGGTTACGGCCGGCCGGCCCGTTCCCGGGCGGCGCCGAACTTTTGCTTTAAAAATTCCGCTATCCTGGCGGCCACCATCCGGTCCCCGACGGGGTTGAGGTGAATGCCGTCGGATTCGTATACCGGCTGTTGCCGGGAGGTGAGGATATTGCGAAAATCCACGAAATAAGGTTTATCCTTGAGCCGCTCGAACAAGGCATTATAGACCAGGAGGAAATTTTTCTGCAAAGCCCAGCGTTCGTTGAGGATAATGGTGTCCTCCTCCTGCTCTTTCACTTTGGGAGCCACCGGGTCGGTCTCCACCCACCAGCAGGGCTGCCAAAACAATTGAAAATCGGCCCCGAAACCGCGGGTGACTTTATCCACATAGTCGTAGCGCCGCACGGCCAGGTCCAGGTACTCCTTGAGCGCCGGGGAGTCGGGAGGGATGTTGAACACCCCCTGGCGCATTTTGTCGTACAACTCCCAGGCAAAGGACGTATGCCAGGCGGCATTCAGGGACTTGAACATCCCCAGCAGGCTCTGGTGATAGCTTTCCACCACCCCCTTGATCTGCCGGTAACCATGGTGCGCATAGGGGGTGCGGTACTGCCCGAAATAGGCGCAGTCATTGGCCCCGTCATAGAAGGTGACGATCTGGGGCGGCGGGCTTTCCACCAGCATTTTTTGCAGATACTTCGACTCCATCAGGGCATTGAAGCCGTCCACTCCGAAATTGGTCACCCGGGCGGGCCTGACCGGGGGGACGTCATTCAGCTGCTGGGCCACAAAGCTGGGCAGGGTCTCCTGGTCATCGGTGGAAATACCCCGGGTGGTGGAGCCCCCGAACATCCAGATGGTGGTGAGATTCTGGGCCTCCGGCGGGGCATTGTGGGCCGTGGGCCGCGGCCCGTGGAGATTGATGTACAGGGCATTGGCGTCGTAGCGCACCGGCTCCCCTTCCCGGAATTGGCCGTAAATAAAATAGATGCTGGTGGTGATGATGAGAAAGCAGAGAATTTCCACCAGGACCAGCAGGCCCACGACGATGGCAATGCCTTTGAAAAGTCCGCGCCAGAAAGAACGCATGGGTTGCTCCACGGTTGTGGGTTGGTTTAATTTGCAGTGAACTCCGGTTAAAGGTATCTTTTTTTCACCAGGTTTATCAAGAACTACTGTGGGGGAAGGACCTTAATAGAGGGCTATTGCAAAACTTCCTATTTTGATTGTTTTTGTCATTCTGAGGCAGCGCCGCGACCGAAGAATCTAGTCTTTTCAATGAATTAGAGATCTTGCACTTCGTTCAGGATGACAGAGAAATAGGTTTTGAAATAGCTTCGAGCCCTTGAGGCCGGGCGCGGGCTCGAGGTCCGCTTGAAAAGCCGGAAAAAGACTCTCAGGGGACGATCTCCCGGAACAATAAGATTGGTCGAATTGCACTCCCAACTTTGAACTTTGAACTTGTTAGGAGGGACAGACATGCCGGACCAGGAAAACCAATCATCCATGAGGCGGGCTACCGCGGCCATTCACCGGGGGGGCCTGGCGAGGGCTATGTACGGAGAGGTTTCCGTTCCCATCTTTCAGACCTCCACGTTCAGCTTTCCCAGCGCCGAGGCCGGCGCCGCCCGCTTTATCGGCGAGGAACCTGGTTTTATTTACACCCGCATGGGCAACCCCACGGTCCAGGCCCTGGAGGAAGGCGTCGCGGCCCTGGAGCAGGGCGCGGTCGGACATGCGGCCGCCAC
>CAZLRL010000381.1:0-3255 GCA_964561645.1 uncultured Desulfobacterales bacterium | reverse complement strand
GTCCTTCCAGCGGTTCGAGTGCATGCAGTTCTCAACATACATCACGTCTGTAGTAGGATCGGTGGTCGACTGCTTGGCCACCAGATGGCCGCCAAACCAGCTAGTGTGTTTCATTGCACTTGCACCCGAGGGACTGAAAATCAGCAGGGGCCTGTTGCCGCCGGTATGCACCAATCTGGCGCCATAGGCAAAAACTGTGGTGCCATCGGTGTCAATGGTAAGCTGATCCAAGACGTAGCTTTTCCCCGGCAAGAACCTGAGGGGAATACCCGAATTTGCCGCCGCTTCTTTAGCGGCATTAACCGGGATGGTGTCGTTGGTGGAATTATCCCCTTTGGCGCCCCACCACTCTGGATAAAGCTCTTGTGAGGCTCCGCCGGCAAAGGAGACCTTACCGGTCCCGGACCAGGCGAAAATCTGATAGGGGCCGGCTTCCAGGTTTTTCAGGGTCAAGGTGACGCCGTCCGAGATATTAAAATACGCGCCCTGCTGCACTTTGACTCGCACGTTCTCTTCAATGGTGGTGTTGGAGGTCACCGCCACGGCCCCGGCGCCGGCCGGGATCATCAGGACTGTCTCGGTGCTGCCTATGCTCGTGAGGGCCTGGGACAGGCTGGCGTAACCGTCTTCACCCAGGGTGATGAAGGACCGGGGCTTGAAGGCCAGGGCATCAGCGGAGCTATTAACACTGACTTCCTTCCCTGCCTGCCCGCCGAAGCTGGATGGCGTGTCGGTCAGAGTAGTGAACTCGCTGACACCGGATATTTCCGTCCAGTCTGTCCAGCCGGTAGCCCCGGTACCGGTTTCCTTCATGAAGAAAATCGGCATACCCTCGGAGGTCTTGATGAACGTACTGCCGACCCCGGCCGCGACATTGCCTTCCGGGTTGGCAGGAGGAGAAGCAAACCAGACGTCATAGATCTGGTTGACCCCTCCGAGGGTAACGGTGCCGGAGCCTGAGAAAATCTGATAAGGTCCCGCGTCAATGTGGCCCGCGATGGTAAGGGTTGTGTCACTGGCAAGGTCAAATTTGCCCCCCTTGAGAATCCTCAGAGCAATGTTGCCGGGGATGACGGTGTTACCGGTCACCGGAACCGTGCCGGCGGGGATGGTCAAAGTGACCTCGGTTTCCGTGCCGATGGTGTCCAGGGCCTCAGACAAGGTGGTATAGCCGGGGTCGCCCAGGGTTTTGTACTTGCCCAGATGGGTGTCCACCTGCTGCAGGCCGGCGTCGAAATCCTGTTTTTCTTGGGAACCCCTGGCGCCAATGGAGGGTTGATAAAAGAAGTTATTGGTACTCCAAGTGCCGGCCGTGGCCACTACGGCCAGCACCAGAATCGAGAGTAGCCCTGTCAGTCGAATAACATGCCTTTTCATATACGCCTCCTCCGAAAAGATTTGCCAGGCTGTTAAAAATAGGATTTTGACCCGATTTCCTCGGCCTTATTTCTTCATTCAGTCTTGTTTGCCTTTTTACAGGAAAGCCTCTCTTTTTTCCCAGCATGATTAGCACCCCTGACCCAACTTTGGAACGCTTGCCTGGGGTCACCAGGCAAACGGCAGGCGAGGAGGATGGTGAGGGTGGCGGGTATCGGCGGCGGGGCTTATCACCTCGGCCCCGAGCCGTGAGAGGAGTGTGGATCGGTCAAACCGGTTTCTGGAAGATTCCCAGATAAAAGGTATTCAAAAACCCTAGTCTCTCTAGCAGGAAGCAGGCTAACCAGGAATATGGTGCCAAAAGGCGGGTTATAGGTGGGGCCAGGATGACCCGCTGCAGTTTTCCCCGGCAACCGGGAAACAAGCGGTGGATTTCCCTCTTTTTGACCCCTTGCACATCGGGGTTCCAGGGATTGTTCACATGGTAATCGTACCAGAGGATGAAGCCCTCGGGTTTCAGGACTCTCAGCATCTCCCCGGCCACCGCTTGTTTCATGGCCGGATCCAGGATGGAGGTGAAAACCAGGGATTGCAATACCAGATCAAACGTGGCGGAGACCCAGGGGAGATACGCGGCGTTCGCTTGCGCCAACTTGACTCCGGGGGCCTGGATGGCCCGGGCTCTGACCAAAGGGCCGTGAAGGAGATCGATGCCGGTGAGGTTCTCGGGGCGAGATCCCCATTTAATAAATTCACCCAGCCAGAAGCCCGTGTCGCAGCCAACTTCCAGGATTTTTCGTTCCCCCAGGGGAACCAATCCCGTGTTTTTGAGCAGCTCCAGCACGTGGCGTTCCCGGCTCTGCATAATGTACAGGTGGCCCGGAGAAAACCAGGAATACAAGTCCCCGCACTGCCGCCGAGCGTAAGCGGCTTTGATACGCTCGGTCTCGACCGCCAGACGGACAGGGGTCTCTCGGGTCCCGGAGGTTGGCATTTTATGAATTTTTTGGCGTTCCCTTCATTCTCGGAGACGGAAGATGAGCCATGGTAAAATAATATCACCCAATCCGCACTGCTTGAGAAAACCAGCCCCCCTTAGCGGGACAGGGGCACTTGAGCCCCGTCTTTGACTCCCTTTTTTTTCAAAACAAAAAAGTCCCACAAACCCTTCAAGAACCCGATGCCATAGCTGAAATGGAGGACGGGGAAAACGAGGGCCAGATAAAAAGTGACCGCCCTACCCTGCCGCCGGCCCGCGGTCCAGGCAAAATAGGTATCCGCCAGCACGTAAACGGACAGAACCACAAGACCCAGGAGTCCCAGGACCGGAAGCCACCAGCCCAGCAACAGGGGAAGGCCCAGGGCCAAGACCAAAAGGGACGGAATAAAATGGCGCCGGCTGAGCACCGACCCCAGTTTGCGGGCGACCAGCGGTTTGAAATAGCCATACTGGTAATACATGCGCCAGGCCTGGGCCAATCTTTCCCGGGTGTAATAGTCCACCACCAGGTCCGGGATCAGCAGGATGCGGCCGCGGTGTTGCGTGAGGCGAAAATTGAACTCATCGTCCTCGGTGCGCACATGGTCCTCGTCAAAGAGGCCGATGTTGTCGAACACCTCCCGCGGGTAGCAACCGAAGGGCACGCTCTCCACCCAGCGGGGGGCCGAGGCGCCGATGCGAAAGTAGACGTTGCCTACCCCGAAAGGATGGGACATGCCCAGGGCAATGGCCCGGGCCTTGGGGGTGTCGCGGCCGGGAAGGGTACGCCACACCCCGCCCACGTTGTCGGCTCCGGTGACTTCCTGCCAGGCCACCAGGGTAGTAATGTAATCGGTGGGATAGCGGCTGTGGCAGTGCATGATAACGATGGTGTCCCC
>CAZLRL010000380.1:0-3274 GCA_964561645.1 uncultured Desulfobacterales bacterium | reverse complement strand
GTGAGAACGCCGTAACCGGCCCGGCCTTTGAGCGCGAAGCGCACCAGTCGCATGGTTTAAGCCTATTGAGCCGCAAGCTTACTCGTTCCCAAGTTTAACTTGAGAACGAGAATCGCATTTGGCCTTAATTTTTGCTTATGGCTTAAAGCTTATTGCTTACAGCCACCCCCTACCTCAACCCCAGCACATCCTGCATATCATACAGCCCGGGCGACTGGTCCACGATCCATTGGGCGGCGCGCACCGCGCCCCGGGCGAAGTTGTCCCGGTTGTGGGCCCGGTGGATGACCTCGAGCCGCTCGCCGATGCCGCAGAAAGTCACCGTGTGCTCTCCGACGATGTCGCCGGCCCGCACCGTCATGATGCCGATCTCCTCCTTGGAGCGCTCCCCGGTGATGCCCTGGCGGCCGTAAACCCCGACCTCATCCAGGTCCCGCCCCAGGGCCTGGGCGATGATCTGGGCCAACTTGAGCGCGGTGCCGCTGGGCGCGTCCTTTTTCAGGCGATGGTGCGCCTCCACAATCTCCACATCATAGCCTTCGGACAGCACCTGGGCGATATGTTCCACCACCTTGAACATGAGATTCACGCCCACACTCATATTCGGGGCGAAAACCACCCGGGTCCTGGCTGCCAGCCCTTTCAGTTTGTCCACCTGTTGGGGGCTCAGGCCCGTGGTGCCGATGACCATGGCTTTGCCCGCCGCGGCCACCTCTTGCAGGTGTTCCAGGGTGGGCTCAGGATGAGTAAACTCAATGAGCACGTCTGCCTGGGGCAAAAGCTCCGCCAGGGAATCGCTTATGGGTACATCTTTTTGCGGCAGTCCCACCACCTCGCCGACGCTTTTGCCCACCGCCGGGTGGCCGGGCTGTTCCAGGGCGCCGGCGAGAGTAAGGTCCTCGACGCCCTCCATCATATGAATAATGCGCCCCCCCATGCGCCCTGCTGCGCCTGAGACAATGGTTCGTACCATGTGCCCTCCTCGAATGGCAATTGGGGGGAGGGCCAGGAGCGCCTTTCCTGTCCTCCCCCCAATCCCCCTCCCAACCCTGTATAGGGTTGGGGATGCGGGTTCGGCGAAGGAGAGAGGGAGAATCAGTCCCTCCCTCTCCCCAAGAACTTAAATCAACCCATACTTTTGCAGCACCTGCCGGAGCTTGTCTTCGCTGGCCGGGCTTAAGGGACAAAGGGGTTGGCGCACCTCGCCGGTGATTTTGCCCATCATTTTGAGCGCGGTTTTGGCGGGCGTGGGATTGGTTTCAAAGAACATGGCTTCCATCAAGGGCCACATCTTGTAATGGAGTTGGCGCGCCGTCTCCAGGTCGCCCTTCATGAAGGCCTCGCACATGCCCGCCATATCCTGGGGCACGATGTTGCTGACCACGGAAATGACTCCCTTGCCGCCGATAGCCAGCAGGGGCAGGGTGGTAAAGTCATCCCCGGAAAGCATGGTAATCTTGTCGCCGCACAATTCCGCCACTTTGGCGCACTGCTTGAGGTCCCCGGTGGCTTCCTTGATGCCCACGATATTGGGAAACTCGCTCAACCGGGCCACGGTCTCCGGCAACAGGTTGACGCTGGTACGGCTGGGGACGTTATAGACCACGATGGGAATGCGGGTCTGATCCGCAATAGTCTTAAAGTGCTGGTACAAGCCTTCCTGCGTGGGTTTGTTGTAGTAAGGAGTGATCATCAGGGCGTAATCCGCACCCGCAGCTTCGGCATGTTTGGTGAGTGCCAAGGCCTCCGCCGTGTTATTGGAGCCGGAACCGGCCACGACCGGCACCCGTTTATTCACCTGGTCCACGCAGGTTTCCACTACCCGTTTGTGCTCCTCGTGGGACAGGGTGGCGGATTCGCCGGTGGTGCCGCATGGCACGATGCCGTGGATACCTCCCTTGATCTGGAACTCAATGAGTTCCCGGTAAGCCGCCTCGTCGAACTTACCGTCCTTGAAGGGAGTGACGATGGCCGTAATTGCTCCTTGTAACATGGGCCTCCCTCCTTACTTGAGTTCGTCCAACCATAATTCTCCCTGGTAGACTACCAGGGCTTCACCCTCCAGGGATACTTCGGTGATTTTATCCCCGTGCAGATGAAAGGTCACGATGAGCGTCTCCCCGCCCCGGGTATGGACCGCGGTAGGCGAGGTTACTTTGCCCAGCTTGGCGCTGATCAGGGCCGCGGCCACCGCGCCGGTGCCGCAGGCCAGGGTCTCATCTTCCACGCCCCGCTCATAAGTGCGTACTTCCAACACATGGGGGCTTTGGTTGCCGACAAAATTGACGTTGGTGCCCGCGGGCATAAACATCGGGTGAAACCGGACTTCCCGGCCCCATGGCTTGACCGGCGCTTCCTCCAGATTGTCCACCAACAGGACAGTGTGGGGGACGCCCACCTTCATGAAGTGGCCGGTCAGGGTTTCTGCTTCCAGGGGGATGGACAGATTAAGGCGAAAATCCCCCACGTCGGCCAGGCCCACCCGCACCTGGTGATTCAACACTTCGGCCTCAATGAGCCCCGCCAGGGTTTCAAAAGTCAGGCGGGGCTGGGCGATGCCGTTGAGCACTGCGAAGCGGGCGGCGCAGCGGGCGCCGTTGCCGCACATTTCCGCTTCCGAGCCGTCGGCGTTATAAAATTGCCAGCGAAAGTCAGCCCGGGAGGAATCCTCGATGAGGATGAGGCCGTCGGCCCCCACCCCCACTCTCGGGGAGCACACCCGTTGGGCGAATCGATTTTGCTCCGTTTTGGGGACAAACTGCTCCCGGTGGTCCATGAGGACAAAATCGTTGCCGCCGCCATGCATTTTAAAGAACGGCAGACGACTGCGGTTCGGCTTCGCACTCACGGCTTGGAGCTCCACAAGAACTCGGGGATGGTTTCTCCCCGGATGAGCTGGGCTTGGGTCTCCCGCTTTCTGATAACATAAAATGCCTTATCTTTCACCAAGATTTCCGCCACCCGGGGCCGGGCATTGTAGTTGGAACTCATGGAAAAGCCGTAGGCTCCGGCGCTCATCACCGCCACCAGCTCCCCGGGGGCAAACGCGGGCATGGGGCGGTCCTTGGCCAAAAAATCCCCGGACTCGCAAATGGGGCCCACCAGGGAGGCGGTCACTTCCGGGCGGGGCGCTTCCACCACCGGCCAGAGGGCGTGGTAGGAGCCGTACAGGCTGGGGCGGGCCAGATCGTTCATGCCCGCATCCACGATAATGAAATGCTTGGCTTCGGTGTCCTTGGTGTAATACACCCGGGTCACCAGGATACCGGCGTTC
>CAZLRL010000379.1:0-3274 GCA_964561645.1 uncultured Desulfobacterales bacterium | reverse complement strand
TGTGGCCGCCGTCATAACGCACCGGCTCCCCCAACAAACAGGTGCTGAGGCCCAATTTGATTTTGTCGGTCATGGAAGCCACCGGAATTTAGTGTTTTTTGCACAGGCTGGAAAGCCTGTGTCATTAGGCTCTTGCAGTGGGGCGATTTTCGGGATGTTCCTATTTTGTCGTAGGGGCGGGGTTTCCCCGCCCTTCAGCCCCAGGGCAGGGAGACCCTGCCCCTACGGTAGCGCTTAATACTATTTTTTCCCTTTGAAATGAGACCTCAATGGTTTCTGACCCATGTGTGTCGGGGGGGAGGAGGGGAACGGTTTCATTTTCGGCCGGTTTTCTGGAACCACTCCCAGGTCTTGTTAAGGCCCGTCAGCAAGTCGGTGGTCGGGGTAAAATCAAGATATTTCCCGGCCCTGGAAATATCGACATAATTTCGCCGCACCTCCCCCGGCCTCTCCGAAGCATAGGTCACCGGAGGAAAATGCTCTTCCCCCACTACCTGGTGCAGCAGGTGCACCAGGGTGTTGATGCTGGTTTCCCGGCCCGTGCCCAGCTGGATGGGTTGGCCGAAAGGCACCTCAACCTGGATGGCCCGGAGAATCGCCCGGCAGAGGTCCTCCACGAATAAAAAATCCCGGGTCTGCTCGCCGTCCCCGTAAATGGTCAGCTCCCGGCGGGCCTGGATCTGGCGGCAGAATTTGGCGATGACGCTGCCCTTATGGTAGGAGAAGGGCCCGTAAATGTTGGAAAAACGCAGCGGCACGGTCTTGAGCCCATAGCTGCCCCAAAAGGCCGAGCAGTAGCCCTCCCCGGCCAACTTGCCGGCGCCGTAGGGCGACAGGGGCCGGGGCGGCATGTCCTCATGTACCGGCGGCTCCGCCTCCCCGACGATGGCCCCGCCGGTGGAGGCAAAGATAAAACGGTCCACCCGGTGGCGCACCGCGGCTTCCAGCAGGTTCAAGGTGCCGGCCACATTGACCGACATATCCGCGGCCGGGTTCTCCACGGACTGGACCACACCGGTATGGGCCGCCAGACAGATGACGATTTCCACCCCAGCCATCGCCTGGTCCACCAGCTCGCGGTGGCGAATATCCCCGACCATCAACTCCACGGGCAGGTTTTCCAGATCCCGGGCTCTGCCGCTGGACAGATCGTCGAGCACCCTGATTTTTGTAACCTGGCGGGGGAGGGCCCTGATAAGATTAGAGCCGATAAAGCCGGCGCCCCCCGCGATCAACCAGTATTTTTCTGAAGCCATTTTTCTCAAGCTGAGACCAGGTTAGGGCCTTCTTTAAGTTAATGTTTGGGGACCTGCCAGGGGCCCAGGCCACATCTTTTTACCGGGCACGGTAGCACGAAGTTGAGCCAGAGGTCAATCTTCCCCAAAAAATTGACCCAGGTGCCACTTTTCAAGCAACCTCATCTGGTTACTTTCGGATTAGGATTTACCATATAAACAGTTTTCTTCCCGACTGCGCGACCATTATACCAGGGAATCCGGGTCCCTTTGAGAAGAATTTCCTTCAGGCCCAGGAGGGGAAAATCCACCTACGTAGGGGTCGTTTTCCAGCCGATTTACTCTCCTGGAAGGAGATATTCCGAAAAATTAAACACCGTGTCTATTTTGTTGAACATTTTTTTTCCAACCATGCACTATAAATGACCATTCAGTATGTAAAATTAATAAGTTAGTTATATGGCATGTTCTTTGCTCAATCTTTCAACCAGGAAAAACTTGATTCGTGTCCTCTTGAAGAGGAGAACTGCGCAAACCACTGCCTGAGCGTGGAAGACAAGACTATACAGGCAAATGTTAAAGAGAGTTTACCTTTTTGGTAATTTGCTTGTCTAGACATAATAAGTTAAAAGGAGCCTATTTGCTTCTCTGGACCTCGGTTTCGATCCATAAGTGAAGATGATCAGGGGCGGGGCCTGCTGAAACCTGCCTGGCCAGGACCTGGGTGGCCCCAGAAAGCGGGCCTGGCTGAGCGGCTGGGTGGCCAACGACTATGTTGAATCGGTTATTGGATATTCTGGTTTCGTTGATGGGATTGCTGATCCTGGCGCTGATGCTGCCGGTGGTGGCCCTGCTCATCAAGCTGGACTCCTCCGGCCCCGTATTTTATGGCTGTTGGCGGGTGGGGAAGGATCGCCGGCTCTTCAGAATGTTCAAATTTCGAACCATGTATGACACCCCGAAGCCGCTGGGGGTGAGCGTCTCTCCCAATGGAGATCCCCGGGTGACGCACACCGGATTTTGGCTCCGGCGCCTCAAGCTCAATGAGTTTCCTCAGTTTTACAATATCTTGAAAGGAGATATGACCCTGGTGGGCCCCCGCCCGGAAGCCCCTGATATAGCTGAAAAATACCCTCCCGAGGCTGACAAGATTTTTGCCGTCAAACCGGGTTTAGTGGGGCCCAACCAGATTTTGGGCCGCAATGAAGAAGACCTTTATCCCCGGGGGGTGGATCCCATCAAGTTTTACCTGGAAGATATCCTCCCCAAGAAACTGCCCCTAGACCTCGAGTACATTGAGACCAAGTCTTTTTTCAAGGACTTGAAGTACCTCTTCCTGGTCACCTGGGTGACCATAACCGGCGCCATCAGTCGCCAGCATCTGACGGATAATGTCACGCAGATTTTGATGCTGGTCACAGACACCTTAGGATGTCTGGTCTCCTTCACCCTGGCCCACTACATCCGCTACGAAGGGTTTTCTACGGCGGCCATGACCATGTCCTTCTGGCATATATTACCCCTGACGGTCTTGACCCGGGTTCCGGTGATCTTCTACCTGGGCGGCTATCAGACTTTGTTGCGCTTTCTCACCCTGAGAGACCTCATGAAAGTCTTCCAGGGGATATTTCTGGGAAGCCTGCTTTTGGTCATTGTCAGTTATTTTTCCGGGGCCTTGTTTCAGGGGTACGGCCGCGGAGTGTTCATTATTGATTGGCTGGTCCTGACGGTGATGCTCCTGGGCTACCGGGTGGTCCTGAAAACCTTGCATCAGCGCTACATGAAAGAAAAGGACGACGGGGGGCCCGCGCGGGTGGCCCTGATTTGGGGTTCCGGCGAACAGGGCCTCTGGTGCCTGCGGTATTTGACCCAGAGCCGGAACCCCCGTTATGAAGTAACGGGCTTTATCGACGACGAAGTCAGACTGCACCACAAGCGCATCGACGGCTTGCCGGTGCTGGGCGACCATCACCACCTGGAGATCTTGACCCATCTCTACCGGGTGGAGGATTTGTTTGTGGCCTTGCCCAAGGTTTCAG
>CAZLRL010000378.1:2081-3281 GCA_964561645.1 uncultured Desulfobacterales bacterium | reverse complement strand
AATGTAGCCGCGAGGCTAAGCCTGCGCCGGCACAGGTTGAAAACCTGTGCCACCAAGCGATTCTCGTTTTCCAGGCTAGATTTAAAGGAATAGGGCAAAATGAGGACAGAAAGCAGGGGAGGCTCGGTAACGCGGCTCCTTGCATCAAACCCGCAATGTAAACCGGGAGCCCAGGCTTCCAGCCTGTGCCACACAGGCAAGATGCCTGTGCTCCCGAAAAAGAAATTAGGAGGGGTTTTGAGGTGAGGGGTAAGGGGGTCGGTTTATATCAATTTCACTTTCAAATGAAGCAAACTTTCAGTATAACTAGTTGATTATTCTATTTCTTTTATGGAAAACCGAAAACCGAAAACCGTGTCAACCCCCTCACCCAACTACCCGCAAATGTATATCCACCGCGGGGGCGCTGTGGGTTAAAGCACCCATGGAGATGAGATTGACACCGGTGGCCGCGACATCGGGCAGGCGCTCCAGGGTCATGGAACCCGAGGCCTCCAGCAAGGCCCGACCGGCGGTGAGGGCCACGGCTTGGGCCAGGGTGGCTTCGTCCATGTTGTCCAGCATGATGATATCGGCCCCTGCGGTCAGGGCTTCTTCCAGTTCAGCCAGGGAAGTGACTTCCACCTCGATTTTCAAAAGGTGATGGGATTTTTCCCGAGCCAGGCGCACGGCTTCGGGAAGGGAGCCCACCGCGGCCAGATGGTTGTTTTTGATGAGCACGCCGTCAAAGAGGCCGAAGCGATGGTTGGTGCCGCCGCCCACCCGGACAGCGTATTTTTCCAGGGCCCGCCACCCCGGAGTGGTCTTGCGGGTATCCACGATGGTGGTGGGGAACCCCGATACTGCATTGACCATCTTCCGGGTGTAGGTGGCGATCCCCGACAGGCGCATCAGAAAATTCAGCGCAGTGCGCTCCGCGGTGAGAATGGCGGCCAGAGGCCCCCGCACCTGGGCCAATATGCTGCCAGGGCCGACCTCCTGGCCTTCCAGGGCCACGGAAAAGAATTGCACCTGGGATTCGAGCTTTTGAAAAACCCGGTGGGTCACGGGGAGTCCGGCCACCACCAGACTTTCCTTGGCCCGGATCTGGGCGGCTCCCTTGCGGTCCGGAGGGATCAAGGCCTGGGTGGTGACATCCCCCGGCCCCAGGTCCTCCTCCAGGGCCAGGTCTACGTTGCCGGTTATCACCGAGAGGATGTT
>CAZLRL010000378.1:256-2071 GCA_964561645.1 uncultured Desulfobacterales bacterium | reverse complement strand
GGTCCTCCTCCAGGGCCAGCTCGATCAGCCGGTCCACCAGGCAGTCGAACTCGGGAAAATTTCCGTGGATGCTCTGTTCAATCCAACACATAAAACGGTTTTCGGTTTTCTGTAAAGAAGAAATAAGTCCATGTAGGGTGCGTCTTACGCACCAAAAATTGCTCCCTCAGAATGGCAAGACTTGGTAATTAGTCAAAATCCTCGGTCCAGTGGATGGTGCAAGGGCTGTGCGGCTGAGGCGCGGCGGTTTCCTCCAGGGGCTCATACTCGCCAAAGCAAAGGCCGGAGCACTCCCGGCGCTCCTCATCCCAAAAATTGCAGCGCTCGTAAAGGCAGCGGCCCACATAGGGGATGGGACAGACGGGGCGGGTATGGTCCATCATTTACCCCTCAGGCCAGCAAGCCCCGGAGCCTTTTTTCATGGCTTTTGAGTTTGCTCAACTTCTCGGTCAGCGCCTGGTGGCGTTCCCGTTCCCGTTGCACCACTTCGTTGGGGGCTTTGCTTAAGAAGTCTTCGTTGGCCAGCTTTTTCTGAGCCTGGGCCAATTCCCGGGAGAGTTTGTCCATTTCCCGGTTGAGGCGGCGGGCTTCCTCTTTGTAGTCGATGAGGCCGGTGAGGGGCATGATCAGGTCCAGGCTTCCGTCCGAGGAATACATGACCACTGATTTGGCCGCCGCGGCCGGGGGGGTCCCCTCCGGCTGGAACTGGAGGTCCTGCACCCGGGCCAGGAGCCGGACGGATTGTTGGTGGGCCTCCAGCATCTCCAGAAGCCGGGGCTCCTGGCTGAAGGCCAGGATGCTGACCGTGGCCGAGGGAGCCACATTCATTTCAGCCCGCATGTTGCGGATGGCCACAATGCTTTCCATCACCAGGCTCATTTCCGCCTCCGCGGCCGGATTGTCGAGGGCGGGGTCAGGCGCGGGATAGGGAGCCACCATGATGCTGCCCTGGGCGCCGGGGAGTTTCTGCCAGATTTCCTCGGTAATGAAGGGCATGAAAGGGTGGAGGAGCCGCAAGATGGCGCTTAACACCTCCACCAGCACCCTCTGGGTATGGTGGCGCTCCTCGGGGGAGGAGCCCTGGCCGAGCTTGGGTTTGACAAGTTCCACATACCAGTCGCAGAATTCGTGCCAAGAAAACTGATAGAGCACGTGCGCGGCCTGGTCGAAGGCATAGGCCTCCAGGTGGCGGACGGTCTCGGCGGTGACCTGCTGGAGGCGGCTTAAGATCCAGCTTTCCACCACGCTGAGGGGTGCTTCGTCTTTGCGGTCCGGGTCAAAGTCCTCCAGGTTCATCAGGGTGAAGCGGCTGGCATTCCACACCTTGTTGACAAAATTGCGGTAGCCCAGGATGCGTTCTTCCGACAGGCGGATGTCCCGGCCCATGGCCGCGAACGCGGCCAGGGAGAACCGGAAGGCATCGGTGCCGTATTTGTCCATGAGCTCCAGGGGGTCGATGATGTTGCCCTTGGACTTGCTCATTTTCTGGCCCTCCGGGTCCCGTACCAGAGCGTGGATGTAAACCTCCCGGAAGGGGACGTCCCCCATCATATGCAATCCCATCATCATCATGCGGGCCACCCAGAAAAACAGGATGTCAAATGCGGTGACCAGCACGCTGGTGGGGTAGAAAAGGCGGAGTTCCGGGGTGTCATCCGGCCAGCCCAGGGTGGAAAAAGGCCACAGGGCCGAGGAGAACCAGGTGTCCAGAACGTCGGTTTCCTGTTCGAGGTCGGCCACCCCGCAGTTGGGACAGGCGATGGGATCCTCCCGGGCCACGATCACCTGGTCGCACTCGGGGCAAGTCCAGGCGGG
>CAZLRL010000378.1:0-246 GCA_964561645.1 uncultured Desulfobacterales bacterium | reverse complement strand
TCCCGGATGTTGGTCATCCAGTCGAAAAAGCTTCTGTCCCAGGCCTCGGGGATGAGCTCGATGCGGCCCTCTTGCACCGCGGCTATGGCGGGTTCGGCCAGAGTGCGCACCGCCACGAACCACTGCTTGGAAATCATGGGTTCCACCACCGTGCGGCAGCGATAGCAGTGGCCCACAGCATGGCTGTATGACTCGACTTTTTCGAGAAGCCCTGCTTTTTTCAAATCTTTGAGGATGTTTTCCCGA
>CAZLRL010000377.1:0-3287 GCA_964561645.1 uncultured Desulfobacterales bacterium | reverse complement strand
AAGTCCATGATCACCGGCCGGGGTGTTTCCAGGGCCTGGCGGATCACCGGCTCCACCTCTTCGGGCTTGGTGGCCCGGAGCCCCACGGCGCCGAAGGCCTCGGCCACTTTGACAAAGTCCGGCTGGGCCGAAAGATCCGTGGCGCTGTAGCGCCGGTCGTAGAGGAGCTGCTGCCACTGGCGCACCATGCCCAGAAAATTGTTGTTCAGGATGGCGACCTTCACCGGCAGGTTGTTTTCCACCACCGTGGTGAGTTCCTGGATGTTCATCAGGATGCTGCCGTCCCCGGCGATGTCGATGACAATGGCGTCGGGTTTGGCCACCTGCACCCCCATGGCCGCAGGGAAGCCATAGCCCATGACCCCGAGGCCGCCGGAAGTCATGAAATGGCGGGCCTCTTTAAACTTGAAAAACTGGGCCGCCCACATCTGGTTCTGGCCCACCTCAGTGGTGACGTAGGCATCCCCGCCGGTGGCCTCCCAGAGCTTTTCCACCACGAACTGGGGCTTGATGACCTCATTGGACTTCGGGTAGTTGAGGGGGTGTTTTTGGTTCCAGCCCTGGATTTCTTCCAGCCATTCCCGACGCTCGCCGCCCCAATCCCGGGGCTCCAGATTTTCCAGCATAGCATTGAGTTGATGGAGGGTGTCCCGGCAGTCGCCCACGAGAGGGATGTCCACCACCACGTTTTTACTGATGGAACTGGGGTCCACGTCAATATGGATGATTTTGGCGTGGGGCGCGAAGGCGTCCAGGCGGCCGGTCACCCGGTCGTCGAAGCGGGCCCCCACCGCGATGAGTACGTCGGATTGGGCCACGGCCATGTTGGCGGTATAGGTGCCGTGCATCCCCAGCATGCCGAGCCACAGAGGATGGACCCCCGGAAAGCCGCCCAGGCCCATGAGGGTGCTGGTCACCGGAATTTGCATAGTTTCGGCGAATTTGAGCAGTTCGGCGGAGGCGTTGGCGTGGATGATGCCGCCGCCGGTGTACAAGACCGGCTTTCTGGCCCCCAGGATCATTTCCAGGGCCCGCTTGGCCTGCCGGGGATTGGCGTGCACCGTGGGGTTATAGCTCTTGATCTTGATTTCCTCGGGAAATACCGGGGCAATCTTGTCCTGCTGGATATTTTTCGGCAGGTCCACCAGCACCGGTCCGGGCCGCCCCGAACGGGCGATATAAAAGGCCTCGTGGATGGTGCGGGCCAGGTGTTTGATATCGGTGACCAGATAATTATGCTTGGTACAGGGCCGGGTGATGCCGACGATATCCACTTCCTGAAAGGCATCGTTGCCGATGAGCGCGGTGGGCACCTGACCCGTGAAAACCACGACGGGGATGGAGTCCATGTAGGCCGAGGCGATGCCGGTCACCGTGTTGGTGGCCCCGGGACCGGAGGTGACCAGGGCCACGCCCACCTTGTCGGAGGCCCGGGCATAGCCGTCCGCGGCGTGGACCGCGGCCTGCTCGTGCCGCACCAGATAGTGCTTGATTTCCGGACAACGGGTGAGCTCGTCGTACAGGTCGATGACCGCTCCCCCGGGATACCCGAAAATATGCTGCACCCCTTCCCGCTTGAGACACTCGAGGATAATTTGGGCGCCGGTTAATTTCATATGACATTTTCCTTCGTGCGGTATTTGGCCAGGATCTGTTCGATCCGGTCCCGGCCCGCAAGTTTGAGTTTCTGGAGGCGCTTGCGCTCCAGGGTTTCTTCGGCGGTGAGGTAGGGCCTGCGGTTGAAATCCTCCAGGCGTCGCTCGTATTCCTCATGTTCTTCCATGCGTTGCTTCAATTCCGGGTCCTGGTGCACCCAAGTCCTGATCAAGGCCAAATCCCGCTCTTCCATACCACACCTCGGTGAAAAATTTTGCAAAATATAGGGAAATCTTTAAAGAAAAAAAGCGGTTTTGTCAATGTCCGGAATTTTTTGTAACCACGTTCAGGTTCCACCGTGCTCGTCCAATACTTCGGCAGTTTCCACCTCCTCGGGTTTCAGGATGAAATTTTCCCATAAAAAAAGCGGCCCGCGGGCCGCCGTTACAAAAAGTCTGCCCGCAGGTCACCGTCGCTGGCCTACTACACCTACGCCCGCTTCCCAAAGGAGCAGTTCGGCGCGCCGGAGCGCGGCCCGGCAGGAAAAAGCTTGCCGTCGTTGGTTCGCCTCAAAAAATTGCACGCTCTGTTCCACCTCTCGTCCAGCCACCGACTGGCTTGCTTATCATGACTTTTTTGGCGCAGGGAGTCAAATAAAAAATGCCGCCCCAACCTCTGGTGCCGGAAACAGGAGGGCAAGAAAGACCGGCGCCAAGGTAAGGGCAATTCAGGAGCCCGGCCTTACCTTCGCAACGGATCAGCGGGATGCGCGTAAGCCAAGCCCGAGACTCTTCATCTTGAACTCCCATTTATTACTGGGAGCATTAAAGAGATTAACTTTTCACCCTCACCCTCTCCCTCGCCCTCAAGGGAAAGGGAATAAAAGGAAGAGCAAGGTTAATTCATTTTTCGCTCTGAGTAATATATGAAAAAGGATATTTTTTAGAGAGGCCAATGCGAAATGTCTGATCTTTTTAACCATAGAACGATTATTAAATTCTAAGAGGGGCCAAGAAGGAATAAATAAAGAGGGAACGTTGTTATGGGGAGAATAGCTGTTTTCGCAGAATTTCTTACTACTCCATGTTTTAGCCGTCGAGTTTGCCTATAAGGTTCAACCTGAAGAACTCTCGATTGAATGCCAATAGAATTGGTCATAATTATCTTCATCAGGCAGGGGGAGAGAGGCGCACCCCAGAAACGAGACAGTCAGATAAACAACCAGAAACATCCGAACCAAGAATTTTATGATAACAGTCATTTTTCACAGCTCCAAATATATGTTGACACAGCCTGGTGGGACTGCTTCCCCCACATCACGCCCTGTTTCCGTCCGTGGAGGGCGGGCCGGTAGCAGACTTTCCGGTCCTCAGGCTGCCGGTGATTAAAACATAATTATGGCGGGGAAGCTGTCAAGGGAGGGAGGAGCCCCAGGCGGAAAATTTTCCCAAGGGGGCTTAAATGTTTTCTGTTTTCTGTTTTCTGCTTAAGCGAGTGAGGTTCATGTTTTTGGAAGGACGGGGTTTCCCGCCTTCTGTAGGGGCGGGGTCTCCCCGTCCTACTCAGGGGCAGGAAGACCCTGACCCTGCGGCAGCACTTGGTTTTATGCAGGGCGGGCTCTGCCCGCCGATTTTGGCTAATTATTGTAGGGGCACGGCTTGCCGTGCCCGGGCGCAGGCTCAGCCTCGCGG
>CAZLRL010000376.1:0-3290 GCA_964561645.1 uncultured Desulfobacterales bacterium | reverse complement strand
TGGTACCCCCGGCGATGACCAGTTCGAAGCCCGAGGGCATGGCCTGATTCCGTTTGCCGTCGATGGCGATGGTCACCTTGGCTGCGCCGTAGGCCTGGGAGGCCTGGCTGACCAGATCGGGATTTTTTACCGCGGCGCTGTTCATGGAAATCTTGTCCGCCCCGGCCTCGAGCACCAGGTCGATATCCTCCAGGGTGGCAATGCCGCCGCCCATGGTCAAGGGGATGCTGATCACTGAGGAGACGTTTTTGATCCACTCCAGGCGGGTCTTGCGGTTTTCCACCGTGGCCGCGATGTCCAACATGGCCAGTTCGTCGGCGCCTTCCTGTTCGTAAAGCCGGGCGCTTTCCACCGGATCGCCCGCGTCCCGCAGGTTGACAAAATGAACGCCTTTCACCACCCGGCCGTCTTTCATATCCAGGCAGGGCATGATTTTAATGGGTTCCATGAGCTCTCTCCCAGGCTAATTTCTTGAGGTTTCCGGCACCAAAATTTGACCGCCGGGATTTTAGGTGAAAATATTGTCCCAAACCAGGATCGGAGGCAAGGGAAATGTGGCGGGGGCCATTCTCGGGCCACAGTAATATGATAAAAAGAATGAAATGCCCCGAGCAAATTTTTCCCTGTTCCCGAGAAAACCACGGTGATTTACTTGCTTATCTTACTGACCGGCCTGCTGGGCGGCGGCTCCCTGTTCCTGTTTGCCCTGTTTCTTTATTGGGGACCCCTGGATCTGGTGCATCTCGGCCTCGGCCCCGCGGGGTCCCTTTGCTTTGATGCCGGTCTCAGCCTGATTTTTTTTGTGCAGCACAGCGTCATGGTCCGCACTCCCTGGCGCCGGAAGTTGGGCCTGCTGCTGCCGGAGAAATACCACGGGGCCCTGTTCACCCTTACTTCCGGGGTGTTGCTGCTGGCCGTGGTGATCCTGTGGCAGGGAGTGGATTATCAACTAGTGACGCTTACGGGCGGGCTGCGCTGGCTGGCGCGGCTGATTTTTTTCCTGGCGGCGGCGGGGTTTTTCTGGGGGGTGCTGGCCCTGGGATTTTATGATCCCTTCGGTCTGGATCCACTCGTAGCGGACCGCCGGTCTCGACCGGAGCCGCCCCAGGACTTGGTGGTGCAGGGCCCCTACCGCTGGGTGCGGCATCCCCTTTATTTGTGCACCATTTTGTTCATCTGGTCGTCTCCGGACTTGAGTGCGGATCGCTTATTATTCAATATACTCTGGACGGTCTGGATCATGATCGGCGCCCGGCTGGAAGAACAGGATCTTATCGACACCTTTGGCCAGGCGTACCGCGATTACCAGCAGCAGGTGCCCCGGCTGCTGCCTTTTTTTCCACCCCCAGCGCCCAAGGCCAGCTAGATTTCCCGGCAGGTGCTTGGCCGTCTTTTCCCCAGGAATAGTCTGGGAAAATGGAAAAAAACATGCTTTTCCTCTGGATTTTCGGTATTATATTGTTTTGTCCAAATTATGCTGCTCACTGACATACCCCGGCAGGGACGGCCCCTGGCCGGCTGAATCAACTACACGTTCCGGGGCCCCGGCGCCTCGGGTCCGGAGGATTATATGACTCATCACGAAAAAAACCTGACCGCCACCTTAACCATCGGGGATCGAGTTCTGGAGTTACCCATTATCATGGGGACCGAGGGGGAAATGGCCATTGACATCAGAAAGCTCAGGCCTGACACCAATGGGATTGTTTTTAACGGTCATCAGGTCAGAGGTGGCGTGATTACGTTTGATCCCGGTTACAAAAATACCGGTTCCTGTATGTCCGAAATAACCTTTATCAATGGCGAAGAAGGTATTTTGCGCTACCGGGGCTACAATATTGACGAATTAGCCCTGCAGAATTATCGTTTTATCGATGTGGCCATGATAATTATTTTTGGCCGTCTGCCCAGCCAGGTTGAACGGGAAGAATTCCGGGAACTCCTGACCATCCAGGAATTGCTGGATGAAGGGATGAGAAAATTCTTTGATTCCCTGCCGCCCTACGCCGATCCCATGGCCATTCTGTCGGCGGCCATTCAATGCAGCAGTTTATATAATCCTGAACTGCGGGCTATCGACCCGGCCGACGATGAGGGTTTTGCCCTGTCGGCCGCGAAACTCTTGAGTAAGGTGAGAACCATCGCCGCGTTCAGTTACAAATATTCCATCGGCCAACCGATACGGTATCCCAATCCGGAGCTTGATTACTGCAGCAATTTCCTCCATATGATGTTTTCCATTCCCAACAAACCGTATATTGCTTCCGAAATCGCGGTTGATGCTTTGAACCTTTTCTTGATGCTCCATGCGGACCATGAACAGAATTGTTCCACTTCCACGGTTCGCATGGTCGGCTCCACCCACGCCAATCTGTTTGATTCGGTATCATCGGGGATATCTTCTCTATCCGGTCCGCTGCATGGCGGGGCTAATGTTGAAGTTATAAAATTGCTGCAAAGAATAAATCAAAATGAAGTTACCATTGAAAAGTTAATTGATGAGGCCAAAAATAAGAAACGCAGATTGCCGGGCTTCGGCCACCGGATCTACAAAAATTATGATCCCCGGGCCAAGATCATCAAGCAAACCGTGCATAAACTGCTGCAAGAATTCAACCAGGAAGACCCGTTACTGGATATTGCCTATGAACTGGAAGAAATCGCCCTGACGGATGACTACTTCAAGCAGAAGAAGCTGTATCCCAATGTCGATTTTTATTCGGGCATCATGCTGCGAGCCATCGGCATCCCGCTGAATATGTTTACCGTGATGTTCGCCATCTCCCGCATGGCGGGCTGGATCGCCCAGTGGCGGGAGGAAATGCTCAGTGGCGAGCCCGCCATTCAAAGGCCCCGGCAGATTTACATCGGGCACGTGGAAAGAAAAATCGACGCCGACTGAACCGGTCCTCTGAAACTGCCGGGAAAAGTTTTTTCAGCGGCCCCTATTCTGGTGGGGCGGCCGTCCCTGGCTGGCCAAGGTTGTGGCGGGCCCGGAGGCCCGCCCCACCGACATGTCCCACTTTTCAACCAGATTTTGGATGCCGAGTCATGAAAAGCTATCGCCAGGAACTGTGGTTTCAGGTCCCCGGGCGCCGGGCCTTGATCAACATCACCCCCGAAGTGGAAAAGTGCCTCCGGGAAAGCGGCATCAAAGAGGGCCTGGTGCTCTGCAACGCCATGCATATTACCGCGAGCGTTTTCATCAATGACGATGAATCGGGGCTGCATAGGGATTACGACGCCTGGCTGGAGAAGCTGGCACCCCACGCGCCGGTATCCCAATACCG
>CAZLRL010000375.1:0-3299 GCA_964561645.1 uncultured Desulfobacterales bacterium | reverse complement strand
GTTGCTGAAGATGATCCAGAAATTGAAACATTTAAGCTCTTAGGTAAAAAAGGATTAGCCAAGCTTGTATTTGTAGAAAAAACAGGTAAAAATCCATGGAGTTGCCGTTCAAGAGAAACAGGACCAGACCGAAGAGGGCCACAGCCTCACACAGCGCGAAGGTGACCACCGCGGCCTGGAAGAGGCGCTCCACCGACGCGGCGCCCAAAATTTTCTGCACCAACTTGATGAGAAAAAAATGGCCGATGCCCAGGGCCACAAAAAGGTATTTCAGCATCCGGGCCTGTCCGGGCTCCAGCGCCGCGAACCCGGCAAAGGGCGCCTGGGTCCAGTTCAGCACCTGCACCAAGACCACGTACATGAACACCGAGCCGATCAGGGCCAGGCCGATGAAATTGGCGGTGAGATAGCGGGCTTTTACCTGCAGCTCGTCCAAAAACGGACCTCTTCTGAGTTTCGAGTTTCGAGTTTGGGGGCTTGCTTTGGAACGTCTAATTGAAGCCCAAGCTCTGCTTGGGCACCTTTTAAAAATTAACAATGATTCTGAAATTAGATGATATAGCCAAGCAGGACTTGGGAACCAGGATAAAAGCTTACAGCTTACAGCTTAAAGCCCACAGCTCAAAGCTCAAAGCTCAAAGCTCAAAGCCCACCGCTCACCGCTCACCGCTATATTTCCGCGCTGGCCAACTTGGCCTTCAGCATGGAGGCCAGAAACTTGCCGTCCTCCGGGCTGACGTTGTTGATGGCCGTCTGGAACCGCTCCAGGCGCTCTTTCTTTTCCAGGAAGCAGGAGATGTCCGAGATGACCCGGACCGCGTCCTCCAGGAGGCCGTGCAATTCCACCAGGGTCTGGGGTGAAGGGTCCCGGCCCTCGTAGGTTTCGAGGACCCGGCCCAGGCGGCGGAATTCCTCCTGCCATTCCCGGAAATCATCCTCCATTTTGATGTAGCCTTCGGCATCCCCCACGATCCAGAGGCCGACCAGTTCTTTTTCCTCCGGGCTCAAGGGTTGCTGGCTTTCCAGCTTCTGAATAATGCCGCTGACCCGCTCCGCGGTGGCGGTCTGAATTTCCTCCCTGACCAGGCTCTGGAGCTGGGCTAACTCAAGGCCCACCCGGCTGAAATCCTCCGCCGCGCCGTTGGCGGCCACCTTATTCATGGTCTGGGAAATTCCCTGCAGAACCTGCATGTCTGCCTCCGAGGGGGAAAAATTCAACATCAAGGGCATGTTACACTCGCCCCTGGAGCACAGATCGGCACATGCGGCCTGTAGGTTTAACCGAAGCGTTCCCCGGCCTGGGGCTTTTGGGCCTCGATGAACTCCGGGGCTTTGACTTTGCCCAGCTCCTTGGTGCGGAAGCGGCTGATCAGCACCGCGCCGCCTTCAACAGCTATTTTAATTGCATCTGGTGCTATTTCCAGAATTTCCCCTGGTGGCATCTGGATACCATCCGATTGAAGTCTCAAGTACTTGGCATCATAAAACTTGACCTTTTCGCCCCGAAAGGAAGTGGTGGCCCCGGGCTGGGGATCGCAGCCCCGGATGAAATTAAATACCTCGCGGCCCGGTTTTTGCCAATCCAGCCCCGCCACTTTTTCATCGCAGGGAGGGTCGTAGGTGGCCTGGCTGTGGTCCTGGGGAATGTGGGGCGCCTTCCCTGCGGCGATCAGATCCACCGCCTCGATGACCGTGTCCACCCCCATAGGATAGAGCTTGTTAAAATAAACCTGGCCGGTGGTCTCTTCGGGGCCGATCTCCACTTCCTTTTGCAGCAGGATGTCCCCGGTGTCGATGCCCGCGTCCACCCAGAAAATGGTCAGCCCGGATGTGCTTTCGCCGTTGATGACCGCCCAGTTGATCGCGGACGCGCCCCGGTACTTGGGCAGAATGGAGGGGTGATAGCAGATGGACCCGATCTTGGGGACCTCGAGGACCTTGCCCGGGACGATGTCCGTGACAAAGGCCAGCACCGCCAGATCGGGGTTGAGGGAGACCATCTGGTCGTAGGCCTCGGGGTCTTTCATACGTGGGGGCTGAAAAACCGGCACCCCGGCCGTCTGGGCCGCCTCCTTGAGGGGATCGACTTTGGAGCCCCGGTCCGGCGGACAAAAAACGCCCACCACCTGGTGCCCCTTGTCCGCTAATTTTTTTAACACATCCGCCCCAAACCCTGCCTGTCCAATCAACGCAATCCGCATGGCTCCCTCCTTTATTCAGTGACCAGTGACCAGTCATCAGTGACCAGTGGTCAGGAAAAGGAATTTAGGTGATAACTGGCACCGGCAGTTGATTTCTGGCTGCTGGCTAAAGGGTTTGGGGGAAGGGTAGGGTAGGGCCTATATCCCTTCCCTGAAATAGCCTTTCTCAATGATGGACCGGGGAGCACAGGCATCTTGCCTGTGTCAGCCTTGGCTGGACGCCTGCCTCCAGTTTTTGCCGGTAGTACGGGCATCTTGCCCGTGTTGGGACGGGCTGGAAGCCCGTCCGTTCCATGTTTAGGGGTTGGGTGTGGGGCAGGGGACCGGTAGCTCAGGCGTCCAGCCCGGGGACCCCCTCCCCAAAATAATTCCCTCAATGATGGTGGTCGTCTGCGGGAGGCTCGGGTTGCAGTTTGGCGGCGTAGGCGATCAGGGCGCAGGCCGCCAGGATGGCGCCCAGGGCCACATAGAGACCGGGTACGGCAAAGGCCACTACGATGCAGACAAACACCAGCAGGCAGATCATAGCCTGTTTCTTCCGATACGCGGGCATGGGTTCGGCGGTAGGTTCATGGGGTTCATGATGCGCTGCCATTATGCACGACCTCCTCAGATTGATTCCCTCGATCCAGTGGCTGAAACTGCAGCTTTATTGGGTTCGATATATTCCAGCGCCTGCGAGAGACGGGCGAGACTTTCCTCTTTCCCCAGCAGGGCGATGATGTCGGTAAGGCTGGGGCTGGCGGTGCGGCCGGTGAGGGCCACCCGCAGGGGCTGAGCCACGGCCACCAGCTTGACCCCGGCCTGCGCGGCCAGATCCTTGAGCATCTGGGTGAGCCCGGTTTCGGAAAAATCCGTCTGCTTTTTAAGGGCCTCCATGGCTTCCCGGATCAGGGGCGCGGTGTCGGGAGTCAGAAATTTTTGCGCGCCTTCGGCTTCATAAGGCCGGGGGTCCTGGAAATAAAAGCGGGCCGCCTCGGCCATGTCCACCAGGGTCTTGCTCCGGGCCTTCAGGGTGGCCGCCACCCGGGCCAGATAATCCAGGTCCCTGGCCTCGATGCCCAGCCGGGCCAGAAACGGCGCCAGTTCCCGGGCCAG